>CAKPKI010000023.1 GCA_934167135.1 uncultured Clostridia bacterium | reverse complement strand
TTTGGACCTTTGCTCTACTTGAACAATTCTTTCTATTAATTCTTTTTCTTCCATATGAGATTAAACCTCCTCTGTAGCTTCTTCTATATCTTCAACTATTTCTACATATGTATCTTCAACTAGCAATGTTAATTCGCTATATTCTTCGTCACTTATTTTACTCATTGCATAAAATACATTTAATTTGTTTTCTATGTCTGTTTTTTCTTTATAATACTTTTTAACAATTAGTTTCTTTAATAATTCTACTATCATTTATTTCACCTCACTCTCTGCATCTTTTTGTAGGTTATCTAATAATAATGCACTTGTTTCTGTTGTACTTATTAGTTGTCTTATTTCGTCTATTTGATTTTGAAGTTTTTCATGCTCTAAATCTAAGTCTTTCTTGTACTCTACATCTATACTTGCTAATTCATCACTTACATCTATATTTGTTATGTTTTTGTATGTGTATAGTTTAGTATCTCGTATTGCTTTTTGTCCTTCTGTTAATTCTAAGTTAAGCGGTGTTGCTAATTTGTAATAAACTACAACGGGATTGCCTTCATCGTATTTAGATTTTAACCATGCTTTAAAATCTTCTTTTGTTTCTATCTTTTTGCTCAAAATATTTAAAAATCTATCTGCAACTGATACCTCATCTCCACTTGAATGTTCTAACTTATTTCTCGATGTACCTTTAAAATAATTACTACTACAATTTACTGAATTATTATCATTGATACTTGCAACATTGACCTCATAGAAAAATCTTTTCAAATTATTTGTTGTAATTTCTCTCCAATTTTCTGTTCCATCTAATACAACTTTTTTCCACTCGTGATGTTCTACGCCTGCAACATAGTCTCCTTCTAACATTTCTTGCTGTATTGGCATTATTGCTGTTTGAGATTGATGTTCAATATGTTCAGGAACTGTATCTAATGTATAATCTCCTTCTAATACCATAAGCTTAATTTTATAATTAGCATATGTTACTCCTTTCACAATGTATAGTATAAAAGTTTTAGCATATCCTCTTTCATTAGCTGTTTTTTGAGCAATTTTACTAGCATTTAAACCATTTACAGATAACCAGCCCCAAGTAAGTTTATCTTCTTCGTTATAAAAGTTAAAATGTGTTGCTAAAAGTCCTGTAGCCTCGCCAGATATCTTTTGTTGAAAAATTGTATATTTTTGACCTTTATAAAATTCAAAATAATGACGATTAAAAGTAAAAGTAAAATTGTTATTATCTGTTGCTGTTCCATTTACTGTTATTGTTCCATCTTGATCTAATGTAATTGTAACACCACGTGCTGTTCGAGTTGTTAATCCTGTTTTCTTTATATCAAATATATTTCCACTTATTATATTTGCTTCCACGCTGCCCATTCCAAATAGAGAATAAGGTGTTGCTACTACGCCTTCTTCTAGTTTTGGCTTGAATACAACACTATTTAGAGTAACTCCTTTTTCTATCAAAATTCTATACGTTAAATTATCCAAATCATTATCTAATTTAGAGGTATTTGAGCTTCCATTATCTATTAAATATGTTTTAGTCCCTATCAAAGCTACATCTAAATGATATGACGTGATTGAACCTCCATCTGGGCATCCACTTAATGTATATGTTCCTGCTTTTAACTTATTGTTGCTACTTAAGACAAAGTTTATTCTATCTGTTGACGTTCCATTTACAATTATACTTTTATCTTCTTTTACTAAAAAATCAACACCACTTAACGTTTGAGAGATTGTTTTATTTTCTAATAAGTTTACATTACTTCCTACCGTTTCAATCTCTGACGAATAATTAGGTGAAGGTGATGCTCCGTATTGTTCGTAAGCTTTATCATCTGTGCCTTTATATAACATATAAGCATTAGTATAATTATTAAATGTTTCAATTGTTCCTGATGTTTGTAGATTTATAGTATACTTATATTTCGATTTATCCACCGTAAATGTTACTTTTTTATTTGCACTAAAATAATTAGTAACCTTAGTTTCATCTTCAATCTCTACTTGTCTAACTTGTAAGTAAATTCCTTTTAGTTCTGTCGAATAATTTTTTTGCCAAACTGTATATGTTTGTAAATCTTCTAATATATCAGTTATATCTTGTTGTTCAAAAATTATCCATGTCGCTGTCATAGTACCATTTGCAACTATTGATTTATCTTCATTGGTTGTAATAGTAACGCCACTGACTGTTTTAGATGCAAAAGGTATCTGAAAGCAGTTATATCCTTCTCTTGTTGCTTGCCTATGTCCACTCTTAACTTTCCATTCAAAATCCAAATTAGAACTATCTTCAATATGAATATTGTTTCCACTTGCTGTTGCACTTGGTATCTGCTCTTTAATTAGCTTGTTTTCAGCTTGAACTTGCTCAACTTTAGCAGTCAATTCAGCAGAAACTTGATTGTACTCGTTTATCTTTTCTTCTGCTAAATTTTCAAGTTCGGTTTCTTTCTGTTCTACATTAGTGTTAAATGCTTCAGTTGACTCTGTTACTATGTCGTTAAAAGCTTTTTCTTTTAATACTGTATTATCGTTATAAGCTTTAGTTTTAGTAATATCATTAGCATTGTAAGCATTAGTCTTATCAGTATCATTCTCGTTATAAGCATCTAATTTAGCAATAGCATTACCGTCATATTCTTTCATTTTATCAGTATGATTTTTATCATATTCTGCTAATCTACTGTCTGAATTATCGTTGAAAGTCTTTGTCTGCTCTACTGCATTATCATTGAATTTCTTTGTTTCTTTTTCAGCATTTGTATTGTATTCTTCTGTTAAGTTTTTTATATTACTTACTGCACTTGATATAGTTTCTTGCATTTCAGTAAAGTTCTCTTGTCTTGCTTCTTCTGCTGATATTCTTTCATTTTCGTTTGATACTCTTTCACTTTCTGATTTCTCTAAATCTTGTTTTAGATTTGTTAGTGTATCAATCCAGGTTAGATACTGTTCTGGTATAGTTTCAGTTGCATTTATTGAATCTTTTACTTCTAATGCTATTATCTCTGATTTGAATATCTCTTCATTATCATGTAATATTCTTAGTTGAAACTTTACAAAACCAGTTTGAGTTAAAAGGCTTGACTTTACAGGTAATTCGTATCCTTCCTCTGTTCTATCAACTTCTATCATTCCTTTTGTCCCGTCTGGCAACTCTACTTCTACTATTCCATTTCCTTCAATTTTCTCATCTAAACAGAAAAGAAGAACTTCTTGTAAGTTCTCCCCATTCATTCCCAGACTTCTTCTATCTTTATGTAATGTTTTTCTGTCAGATGTTCTTATTAGTATTTTGTTTATCATGTTAAGCCTCCTGCTCGTTAGTTTCATACCAGCCAGATGCTGATATTTCAAAATATCCAGTTCCACCTGCCGGTGTAACTTTTAATTTCCCGGCAACTTCACCGTATTGTGTTTGAACTCTTATTACATTATCATTTATAAAAGCATTTACATTTTCTTCATTCTCTAACATTTGATACAATCCACCCACATTCAAAACACTCTCTAGCATTGTTTTGAATGATCTGAACGGTATTCCTGTGATTTTCACATAATTTTCTGATCCATTTAGTGCTGTTATATTTCCTCTGATGTAAAATGACAAATATACTAATTTTCCTAACTTTTTATATGTTCCTTGTCTAATGATATATGTCATAGTTGGTGCTACATCTTCTAATGTAGTCAATGTTGGTGTCCATGTTCCTTCTATCACTTTGTCTTGTTTACTTTCTAAGATTTGCCTTACTGTTGCTTTTTTATTTGTATTTTTTTGAATAATCATACATACATCTTCATCATTTATATTATCAGCTTGCTGCATTTCACTGACTTTGATTTCTTCTGACATATTATTTCCCCCATTCCGTTCCAAGTTCTTTACCTTCTTCAGTAATTATATTTTTATTGTTCTCTGAAATGATTTTTTGTTTGCTTAAATAACTATCTATTACTCTTACTTTTAACTTAAAAGTAGAGCTTACTATAATCTTGTTTGGCTCTACTATTATTTCCTGTATTTTTGACATACAACCTCCCATTATTGCACTTTCATTAATGTAATCTTATATTTTACATCTGTTGCATTTGTTGAAAGATTTCCCATTTGCAATCTTATTTTATTTGCGTTTTCTGTTGTGCTATCACCAAACAAATTGATTTTCATTGGTATTCCGCCAGAAAGATTGTCTAAGCTTTCTAAATAATTGTTCCACCCGTATGCATACCCCATATTGCTATTATTTTGTCTACAACAACTTATTACAACACAATTCTCTGATGAAAATCCGTTTGGATAATCAATTAATTTCGTTGTAAAAGTACATCTATTATTTGTTGCTTTATCTTGTGTGTTTGCTGTTAATGTCATTGTTCCAACTATCGTAGCAAACTTATTTTCATATACAACTTTATTTCCGATTACTACCAACAATATTATCACACTTAATACTGTTAGATACTTCCAAATTTCCATCTATTTTTCCTCCACTTTTTAACAGATACGCACTACCATCTTTTACATTTTCTAATTCTTGTTTTATTTCATTCATTACAGTTTCACAATCAGCCTTTATTTGTGCATATATACCACTAAAATTCAAAAATTTTCTAGTGTCTTTAAATTCAGTAATTCCCGTATTTTCACTTTTAAATCTCGCAAACTCTAATTGATACAAATTATTTGAACCATTATACATATTAATATCTTGCTGTGTCACAGATGGATAATTTGTACTTGATGTCAATAATTTGAAAGTAGCTTGATTAAATACATCTTTTGTTGATTCTTTTGACAAGTCAATTTCTAATATTAATAAACAATACAAACTATCTGTTGCAACAGATATAGTTTCACTGTCTATAACCGCAATCGGTCTACCTGCAATTTCACACAATCCTTCTGAAATAGTTATTGAATTATTAGTATAGCTTAATCCCATTCCGTAAAAAATACCATCATTTTTATTTAAAAACTCTTGATGTATTCTTGCATCTACTTCTGCATTTGCAAGTTGATTTGTAAATCTAAAACCTTTTATCATTTTACTTATTCCTTTCCTTTAATATTTTATCTATAAAATTAATTCTCATATTTCCGCATGTTATTTCAATAAAATTACTTCCGTTATCTCTCATAGCTGAAATATAAGTATCTAATATTATATTATTGTTAGTTCTTACACTTAATGGTGTTCCTATTTTCATTTTTTCAACATCGAATAATTTACTATTTCTATTTATTTTAAATGAAATATAATGATTATAAGTATTTGATTTGAACTTATCTAGTGCTGTTTGTCTTGCGTCTTCTGATTTTGAAGTGTATACAACTTCAACTTTACCTCTTGCTCTATTTACATCATCTTTATTTTGTGTTGTAGTTCTATCACTTAATAAATACCATGTTTGTATATCTGTATCTGTTTTTACTATTACTTTTGCAGTAACACTTGTTTCAAACTTTTCTACATAATTACTTATATCCGGTATTGTTGTATCTATTAATTGTGTTTCTGCATCTTGTTTATATATTGTTAATTTTATTCTTCCTTGATCATAAGTAAAATCTAAAATTATATTATAATTCTGAGTACAGTTAGTTATAAATGTATGAAAATTATAAATACCATTTTCGTTATCTACAGATTTTTGTATTTTTGTATGTGTCTTTACTTCTACATCAAGCCATTTATAATTTAATAATTCATCATCTGAATTTGTAAAATTATCGTATATTTCTTTTGCAATAAAATCTTCAATCCCTACTTCTTTTATTAATTTCTCGTTATTTAATATTACTTTTCTATTAAATATATTAGAAATATATTTGATTGTAATTTCTCTTTTTAACTCTCCATCTGCATTTTCAAAATCTTCAATTATTCCTGAATAGTCTATCTTTCCACGTCTTTGTAAGACAACAATATCGCCATTTTCTGCATTAACTTTTTTCATTACATTAAATATTGTTTTTTGATTTGTTTCTTCGTCTATGACATATTCATAATTTTCAAATTCTATAACATCTTTTATTTCTAAGTCTGTCTTGTCTAAAAAATACACTAAAGTTTCTTGTGAGATATTAGTGTTTTTTTCTTTTGCCCATATTTGAATCTTTTTTATTGATGTTTCAATGTTTTCTATAGAATCTTTAAATGTTATTTCCGCATTATATACTCCACCATTTTTCGGTGCTTCTAATTCTATTTCATATAATCCACTTTGTTCATTGTAGATTAATTCATATTCTTTGTTATTAAATGTTACTCTAACGCTCATATCCTACACCACCTTGTATTGCGGAAATATTGTTAGCTTTGCATTTAACACATCATCATCTGCAGTTATCCTAATCTCTGACACTCCAAGCGGTAATTTGAATATGTTTTGTTTTTTTATATCTATATATTGATTTTTCCATAAGCTAACCTTAGTTCCATCGGTATTTTGTTTTTGTATGTATATTTCACCAACTTTACTAGAATATAATAATTTTTCATATTCATTGATTGTTATTGGTATCTTTATATTAGCATACTCTTCATCTTCAACAAAAATAGAGATTGTTGGATTTTGTACAAATCCGTCAATCTCAACTTGAAATGGTGCATCTACATGACCTTTATTATTAAATTGTATTGCTCTTGTATTATAATCTATATATCTACTATTCCATTTATAGTTATATCTCATTTCATCTTCATATGTTTCTATTTTGAATATAGTTTCGTTTTGCTCATACCATAAAGAAAGACATTCAAATTCAATAGTTTCTGATATAACTCCATTTGTCTGTTTCTCACTTTTATCTAACGACTTTATATTAACATCTCTGTAAAAAACTCTTTTCTCATTTTTGTATGGTACGCTATATGCAAATTGTAGTTTCTTAGCACTTTCAATAAAATTTCCAAAGTCCATAAAGTTGTCATAATATAAAAAGTTAGCAATACCAGTTATTATTCCTTGCTCTAATTTTCTTAAATTTGTCAAAAAATTATTTCCTAATTGTTCATATTCTGTTGAATAACTATATCCTAATCCAGATGGTTCTGTTAGTAGACAATATTTTTCTATATCCATCAATGAAAACTCTTGCCCTTTTTCATTTGTTAGTTTAAATTCTCTTATCATAATACACCTCTTTTCAAGTATGTAAAAAGCACCAGTTTTACTGATGCTTTAGTTTTAAGCTACTTCTTTTAAGTCCTTAACATTTATTATCATATTTCGCAAGTTTTCTAGAATATCTTCCCAAAAATATTCTGGCAATTCTCTATATGTTGCAACTCCATATTGGTCATTTATTTTTCCATATACTCTTGGGAATATCTTAGACTTCATTTGATGATATTCAAGTCCATTATCTTCACATATCAATTTAACTTTTTCCTTTACTGCTTTTCTTAGTAATCTAGCTTTATTTGAGCTTAAATATATTTTCTTTTTGATTATTTCGTCATGTTCTTGAAGTCTATTATCAACTTCTTGAAATTTTTGTTCTGTTTCAGTTTTAAAACCTGCAAAAGCATAATTCATAACTGTTTGACTTTCTATCAAACTTTTCAGCATATCTTCATTTGATACTGGTTTAGCTATTTCTTTCTTTTCATTTTCTTTTAATATTATATCACTCATTTATTATCTCTCCTTCTCCGAAAATTACATTTCCGACCATATTATTTTCATTTCTTAACGCTTGTTTCATTAAAATTGTCCAACTCTCAACTTCATTTATTTTACTTTCTAATATCTTTCTGTTTTGAATAGGTATTTTTTGAAATTCTTCTTTTAAATAAGTATATTTAGAAGCATTATCAAGAAAAGTTTTTATATTTATTAACAAATTATCTAATTTTATTTTACTATATACTTTATCTTGCTGTATTTCTTTATCTAGTTTCATTCTGCTTAATGTATTCTCTGCTTTTTCTGCTCTTTTTCTTAATGCATCTAATTCTTGTTCTAATTCTTGTTTTTCTAAAATTAAATTTTCTGGTATTACTTCTTTTACAACTTCTTTTTCTATTATTTCTTTTTGAGGTACTTGAATATTTTCAATTTCATTTTGTAATGTTTTAATTTGTTTTTCCTTTTCTTTTATTGCATCTTGTAGTTCGTTTGAATATTCTTGCTCTGCTTCTAGTTGTTTTTTTATTTCTTTCTTTTCTTTTACTACTTTTTCAAGTTCTCTTGTAGTCATATCTTCTACATTGTTTTCTTGCATTACTTCTTGTCTGTTTTCTTCATCTAGTCCAGCAAGTGCAAGTAGCTTTCTAGTTCCTAAATTGGCAACCGGTTGCCAATTTTCAAATGTGTTTGCTACTTTCATAAAGTTTCTTGCTGTCCTATCGCTAAAATCTACTTTATTTTCTAGCCAACTCAAATATTCTCCGTGAGGTAAATTGTTTTTAGCATCTATTAACCTCTTACCTATTTCTATTATATTTTGCGCCGTTTGGTCTTTTAGCATAAGAATTTCTGCTGTTGTCTTTTCTATGTTGAACTCTGTTAATTCTTGCATACTTCCTTCTCCCTTCTTCTACTCCTTCAATATGCACCAATACTATTGATATTACTAAAGGAAAAATAATACTAAAAAACATTCCCCATATATTACTCATTATGCAACACCTCCATTTACATATCTTAATAATTGATTTAGTTTTTCAGGATTATTCCTGTTTAAAGCTATAAATCTAAAATATGGATATAATTCATTGTCCATTCTGCGATCTTCTTTTTCTTCATATTCCATAATAAATTTAATTTCTTCATCAATTTCAAATTTTTCATCTTTTTGTAAATGGTATCCATCTTGTAATTCTTCTTCAATTCCATATACAATATCGCTTAAGTTTCTTGTTTCGCTTGGTGCAATACTTATTAGAGTAGTTCTATCTTTAATTGCAAAAGTAAAATAAGTACTATCTTTAAAATAATTTTCTTTGTCTTGCTTTTTTGTTCTATATTCAATTTCTAATTTTGGCATAATAAAAAGACTCCTTTCAATTTCAAAATTTTTCAATTTTGGTACTTGAACAAAGTCTTTATCCGTGATATAATATTCATAGATAAGAACTTTGTTCTTTTGTCTGAGATAATGTAGTGGTTTGGCGATTACACATTATCTCTCTTTTTTTCATTTTTTTCCTTATACTCCCAAAGTAAATTGCTTATTAAAGTATTTCGTGTTATTCCTCTTTCTCTTGCTTTCATTGTCAAGAAATGTTTTAATTCCTCATTAATTCTTAATGGAAATGGAATGATTTTTTCTTTCTCCATTTTATCCCTCCTTCCTTTGTGTTCACTTTGAACTCACCTATATATTATACTATATTTTTTCAAAAGTCAATACCTTTTTGAATTATTTTTTATTTTTTTTTGACTTCTTTTTGACTGTTATGTTATAATATAAATTAGAAAAGGAGTTGATATTATGCCAAGTCAAAAACCCACTTATACCTTAAGAATAGATAAACAAATATTAGAAAATGTCCGTATATTTGCTGAAGAAGATGGCCGTTCTCTTAATAAAGAAATTGAATATATACTAAAGCAATACACTATTGATAGAGGAGCATTTGGAGAAGATACTCTTAATATAAAGAAGAAAAAATAAACACCCTTGTTAGAGTGTTTATTTTTTAATATCTTCTAATAATTGCACATCCTTACTAATGTTAATTATTCTTCAATTGTTCCTAATGAGTAAACTGGTAATCCATTATCATTATCAATTAACTCCTTGATAAATAATACTTCACTTGATTTATTTATATATGATGGAATATCTTTTTGAGGAATGTCTCCTAATGGATTTCCTTCTTCATCATAAACTTTTATACATGTGTTATTTTTATACGGAATTAGTGAAACATATAATAACGTTTTACTATTTTTAGCAAAGTTTTTCAATAACTCTTGATCAACATTTTCTACCTTCATATTTTCCTCCTTCGTGAAAAGTATATACCAATATCTTACAAATTTCAATATTTGCTACCAAATTTTCTATTAATATAATTAAAACATTGATTTAATTTTGCTTCATCTAATTCTTGTACATTAAATACTATTTGTGGAGTAGTAAAAACAGTCTTAGTATTGTCTATTACTGATTGATTTATAGCTCCCATCTGTATATCATTTCCTAACTGTTTAAATTTATCTAAAACTGTAGTAGATATGTTTTTAATTTTTTTGTATAATGCATTTTCTTCATCTTCAATTCCTACTTCCGCACCTTTCATAGCAAAGTTAAATATTTTTCTTGTTTTTTTAGATGGCGAATGTATATCAAACGCTTTTCTTAATTTACTCAAAATTCCATTTGCAATTCCTGTTGCTTTAGCAAACAATGATGGTTCTTCATCCTCCATTCCTTTTAACATTCCTTCCATTGTACTTTTTATAACTTTTTTCGTTTCGTTCGGCATAGTATTATAACTATCAACAACTGAATCTACAATCTTTTGTGTTTCTTCATCTATTTTCCCACCATAAAGTTCTGTTTGTGACACTTGTGCTAACCATACCCCTAGTTGTTCTGCCTGACTTTCGTCCATATCTTTATACATTTGTTTATATATGTCTTTTAGTTTTTCTCTGTGTCTCTTTCTTTCCTCTGTTTGTCTTAATGTTAATCCCTCTGCATTCTTTATTCCTGTTTCTCCTGCTATTTTCATCATGTCTTCATGTCTTGTATTTTCATCTTCTATTTTTTTATTATATTCACTAATTGTACTATAAAAACTCTCATTCTGTTTGTTTCTTTCTAAATACCCCTTTGTATACACTTCACTAACTTTTGCAACTTCTTCATTTGCTGCATCTATCTTTGATTGTTTTTGTTCCATTATCGTTGCATATTCTTTTTGATATGCTTCACTCTGTCTTTCTTCTTGAGTTGTATACCTTTGATTTAACAGAGCAACTTCTTCTATTGTTCCCTCTTCTATTAATTTAATTGTAGCATCTTTTTGTTCTTTTGCTGTCTTTATCCATTCTTGCGATTGAACTTTGTATTCTTCTAATGTTCCCTGAAAACTTTCTGCATTTGTTATTGCTTGTTGTGATATTGCATTTGCTACACTTTGTTGAATTTCTATTTCTCTGTTTTTCAATTCTCTTAGTTTATTAAAATACTCATCAAGTTGTGTTATTTCCTCTTGCGTATATCCTCTTCTTTCATCAGCTGCTCTTTTACAAATATCTGTAATACCTTGTTGTACTTCATCCATATTCTTTTTTAAATCTTCCTGTTCTTGCGAACTTGCAAACAATGTACTATTGAAGCTATCTAAATGAGATGTTGCTGAACTGATTCCATTTATAAAATTTGTAGCTCCATTTCCTACATTTTCTAGTGAATTTGTCACTTCTTGTTCAGCTTTCTTTATTTGTGCTATTATAACTCCTGTCGCAATAGTAATTCCTGTTGCTGCAATTGTAGCAGGATTGGTTAATATACTTAAACCTTTTGCAAGATTATCAACTTCTGCTATTCCAGACTTTGCTCCAGTTTTCATTACTCCTATTGCTTGTGAAAATACACCTATTCCTTTAACCGCACTTCCTGCTGTTGTTCCTATTTTGCCCACAATTTTTACAAGTGGGCCAAATGCTGCAACCATTAATCCTATTTTTATAATGTTTTCTTTTTCACTATCTGATAGCTGATTAAATTTATTTATTAATTCTTCTGCTCTATTCACTACCTTTTTAGCTGTTGGCATTAAACTCTTTGTCAAATTTCCTGCTGCATCTTTCACTTCTGCTTTTAATTTATTTACTTGTCCCGTCAATGTTTCACTTGCATCAGACATTGCATTAAAATATTTTCCACCTTGTTTATTTGCTTTTTTCAATGCTTCTGTTAATACTTCATAAGACACTTTCATATCTTTTACTTCTTGTACTGATTTACCAGTATAATCCGCTAATAATCCATATATATCAATCCCCGCATAAGCAAATTGCTTTATATCCAAAGCTGTTGCTACTCCCGCATTTTTTACCTGTTGTAAATTTGCAGCCATACGTGTTAATTCATCATTGCCACCACCAGTTGCAGTTATTGCATCTCCTAATGCCAAAATTGTTTCTCTAGCACTATCAGCATCTTCGTTAGTTGAAATAAGCATTTGATTTGCTTGAATTAAACTTGTTATATCGAAAGGTGTACTACCTGCATCTTTTTTTATTTTTTCTACTACATTTGCCGCTTTTTCTGCACTTCCTAAAAACGTTTCAAAAGATTTGGTATACTTTTCAATATCTGCATTATATTTAATTCCTGCTGTTGCCAAACCCGCAATTGGTAAGCTAAGTCTTGTTGTTAGTTTATTTCCTAAATTTTCAACTCTTGTACTAACTTTAGTTATTTTTTCTCCATATTCTTCTATACTTTTCCCAGCTTTAGTCCAATTTGATGCTTCTAACTTTAATGCTTTCAATTTGTTCTCAGTATTAATAATTTCTCTTTGTATATTTCTCCAGTTTTCTTCTGATATTTTGCTTCCATTTGCTTCCGCTTCTACCACTCTATCATATGTAGAATGTAACAATTTTAATTTATTTTCTGTATCTTTTATTGTCTCTGATAGCACTTGTTGTTTTTGTGTTACTAATTCTGTATTTTTCGGATCTAGCTTAAGTAAAGAATTTATTCCTCTAAGTTCCTTACTTAAACTAGAGGTGGCAGAGTTTACTTTACTTAAAGCTTTTTGTAAGCCTGATGTATCTCCACCAATTTCTACTATTATTCCTTTAATTGACCCTGCCATATTTTCCTCCTATCCTAGCAATCTATCAATATCTCTTTGTGTTGCTTTTTTTATTGAATCACTCTTTGTGTTTTCATTTGTAATTGATAAAAATATCTTCATGACATCTATGTATGTCAACATTTTTAGGTCATTAAGAGTTAATCCTATTCTCAAACAAGCAGCTAAAAAATAATGCTCTGGAAATAATATCTTTGTACTATTTCCAGAGTCATCTTTTAATTGTTCATTAACTTCATTATCAACAAAAGCAATCCACGGCAAGTTCCGTTACCTCAGCAACCCAATCATCATCGATTTTAAAGTTTTTTATCTTTCTTAACCAATTTTCATACTCTTCTACTTTTTCATTTGCAGAATAAATTAAAATATATGCAATTCTTGTTATTACTTCAATAAAATCATCTATATAATTATTCATGTAATTTCCAACTTGTGTATCTATTTCTTGTTCTGACATTTGTGGATATTTTTCTTTTAATTCATTTGCTTTAAGTGTTTGTCTAACTAAATAATCTTTAATTATATCCATATCAGCAAAAATGCCTTTATTAAATACTTTTTTATATTGAATATAAGTTAAAGCATTACACTCTATATTATATTCATTGCCATCTATTACTATTGTTTTCATGAATTACCTCCTAAACTACTCCAGTAGCATCTTTCTCATATACTTTTTTGAAAAATGTATCATATACTGATTTGTTTGTTTCGCTTGGTTCTATAACTGCTTTTATTGCTTTGTCTGTGCTTCTTGGTGACATTGTTATAGAAATTGTGTCTGTTTGTGGTTCTTTACTCTCTTCATTTGTGTTCATTTCTGCACTTGGTCTAGTTGCAGTACAATCAAAGTAAACAAATCTTCTTTTTTTGACGTCTCCTTCGATTTCTCCCATTAAAGCAAATCTTGCAGTTGTATCATCTGAACTTTCAATTAAAGCTCCATTTTTATCTTTTGCTTGTCCTAAAATTTGTGTTAAGAACTCTTCTGGTGTTATTGCTATTTCTAAATCTCCTGTATAACCTTGATTTGAAGTAGCAATATAATATTTTATATTATCAGCATAAAATGGTGTTGTATCTCCTTCTGGGTCTGCATTTAAACCAACTGCTCCTGGCATTGCAAATGGTGTTCCATATATTATTCCATCTTCTGCTTCTGTTATTTTAGCAATATAAACATTACTCAATCCAAATTTAACTTTATTTTTAGTTTCTGCCATTTTTATTTCCTTCTTTCTTTTTAAATTTCAAAAAAATAACTCACTTGCCACACTTCTTCATCTGACAAATAAGTTTCTTCTGTTTTATTCCAAGCAATATCTCTTAGAATAATGTTTTCAATTATATTTTCTGTTTCAATATCCTTGTCTATATATGTATAGTCCAGCTGTATTGGTATATTTTTGTTATAAACAATGTTGTCTGCCATAAAATTTTCTGTATCTCTTGTTATTGCAACTAAATGAGGAGGCTCTACTACTTCTTTAAATTTTCCATATGCGTATTGAATATTGTTTTCTTCACATCTTATTTTTAGTTCTTCTAACGTCATTTCTTAGACCTCCTTTTAATTACTGTTGTTATTTTTTCTTCATATAATTTGTTGTATTTTTCTTCAACAGGTCTTATATGTGGCTCAGCTTTAGTTCTACCACCACTTCTAGTAGCATGTCCAAACTCTAAAAGATGAGTTAATTGATAATTTGTTTTATTGTGAATCTTTACAGTATATTTACCGTTGCTTACTTTTCCTTTTTGTTTTGTCCAACCCTTGTAGTACGGTTTTTTTCTTGTTCCTTTTCCTCGCGGAGATGTTTTCTTTAACTCTTGTACTGCTTGCTTGGTTATAGTATCGGTAGTTTCTTTTACGACATCTTCTATATCCTCTTCATAATCTTGCAAATATTTCATTATCTCTTCTTCTAATTGTTCCGGTTTTATACTATTTGACATTCTTTACTTTCCTCTCACAAACTAATATCAATTCATCTGCTGTAATCTCTTGTTTTCTTATAATTGAATATTTTTTATTCATGTATATAAGCTCTTCTTGATCATCATAGTTTAGACTACTAATCCTTAATCTCAAAGTAGGTTTATATCCTTGTTCATTAGCTCTATAAAACTCTTTTTCGTAAATATCTTCAACTTTTATGATTGGAATTTCAATTTCTTCTACCTTTTCTTTTTGTACACCTATTGAATCTGTTATTAAAGTTGTAGATAGCAACTTGCAACTAATATCACGCATTGTTATCTGCCTCCTTTTTTATTTTATATTCAGAACTTAAACTTAAATTATTGCACAAAAGGCTATATGTTTTTTGTGCTAATTCTTTTTCTTTTATGTCTGTATTCCCAAAATTAGATTTTACAAACATAATAATAGCAGATTGAATTAGACTATCTTCCGTCATCTCTGACGCATTTATTCCTAATCTTTTCAAATCTGCTATTCCTGCTTTTATTAGTAATTCAATTTCATCATCTTTTAATCTCGCTGTACTAATTATACTTAATGACTGCTTTGTTAATCTTATTAACTCTTCCATATAGCCTCCTTATCCTTTAGACACTAGCTGTACCTTTTTTTACTCTTACAAATCCGTTATATTTAGATACTGTTCCACCAACTATTGCATCAGCTCTATAACAAATCATACCTTTTTTGAATTGATAATCTGTACTTTCTTGTACTTCTAAATCAGAAAATACAGGTAATTCAAAGTCCATTAAAGAACCATATATCATTGTATATTTTCCTGCTGTTGTAGCTTTTGCAGAAATAGAATTACAAGCTGAGTTGATAACAAATGGTACTGCTAATCCTCCATCTTTATAAGATATTGTTCCTCTAGCTCCGTTTTTTGTAATACTATATACAAATTTTCCATCTGTAGTTTTTACTTTTGCAAATTCCTTTAAGTCAGCTTTAGACAATATTAATGTTTGAGGAGCTTCTACATCTTCATTTCCTCCATAAGCAAATGTTATTTCATTTAATGTATCAGCATCTATTCCTGTTAATGTTATATCACTTGTTCCGTCTCCTGTTGGTAATACTTTTGTATCTGCATTATAAATTCCTTTAATAGTGTTTGTTGTGCCTGCTCCAACAATAGCTTGTGCACCAATTTTTTTCTTAATTGAGCTTGTTACTCTTTTTGATATTAATGCTAAATAAGCAGCCGCTGGCAATTTCTTAACTTCTTTTGTAATTTCTATGTATGAAGTTATTTTTGCTCTACCTGTTTCAACATAATCTGTTTCAACATCAATATCTTTATACTCTCCACCTTCTGTAGTATAATCTCCTTCTCCATATCCTTTTTCAAAAGCAACATTGTAAGAATCTCCTCCATTTAATGGAACAGTATTTAACATATCAACCATTCCAGATACTGCATTAAAGCTTTCTGAAATTTCATTTTTGTATTTTTTAGGTACTAATATAGTTCCACCTTGTACTGTTACACTTCTTTGCTCTTCGTTATCAAAAGCAATTTTAACGGTTTTTCCTTCTTTTAAATCTTTTGCTCTTTGTTCAATTAGTTCCTTTTCTTCCACTTTTCTTTCCTCCTTGTTTGGTTTTTCAATAATTTTTGCATTTGAAGGTTTTATACTTCTTTTTTCTAAATCTTCAATTGCTCCTTTCAATAAGCTTCTTTCATCTAATTCTTCTTTTTCTTCTTCAATTTCAACATCTTTTAATGCTTCAATTTCTTTTCTAATTTCTGCTAATTCTTCTGGTTTAGCATTTTCTAATTTTTTTCTTAATTCTTCTTTTTTTTCATTTAATTCTTTTAAAGTCATTTTTAACTCCTCCTATTTTATTTTTTAACAGTTCTACCACCGTTTTTATAAAGTCTCTATTTGATTTCTACCAACCAAAAAAGAAGCAGTTCTACCACCACTTCTTTTATCGAGATTATAAACTTAACAATAATTTTAATTTTTCTTTTTCATTCTTAAACTCTTGATATTTTCTTTTTTCTTCTTCATAATCTTCTTTGCTTCTTGCATATATTTCTGTTCCATCATAGGCGGGAACATCAACTACAGATACATCAAACAATTGAGATATTTCAGTAATTCTTCTTGTATCCGTCTCATAATCCCACTCTTGTTTTCTTACAGAAAACGCAAAACTCATTTTATCAAGTAATCCTGCTTGTATCATTTTGTATATGTCCCTATTTTGTGTTGTATCTATTAATTTAGCTCTTATTTTCAACCCTTTCTCATCTGTTAATAGTTCTAAGCTTTTATTTCTTGTTCTTGCAAGTATTAAGCAATTGTCATTATGATTATACTTAAATACGCAATCAGACATATTACAATCATTAAATGCATCTCTACTAATAATCTCTTTGCACCATCCCAAATCTGTTTCTTGCTCAAATACAGCTGCATATCCTTCAATTATCATATCGTCTGATTCATCTTGTAATGCTCTTAATTCACTAATTCTCATTTCCTTTATCGCTTTTTCCACTTTTTACACCTCCCTGATATTCATCTGCTAAATTTGCATTTATTACATTTAATGTTTGTAGCCTCTTATTACCTTCTTCTCCACCAATTGCTGGTAAATCTAGTATTTCACGACCTTCATCTACTGTTAGCAATCCCAATGCTCCTGCCTCTTTTATAAGATTTATTTTTGTTTCAGTTTTAGCATATTTTATACGATTAACTGAAAACTCTATTCTGTGTCCAGACTTTATTGCTCTTTCCGAAAAAATAGCATTAGTGAATGCTTGCCCCATTTGAATCGCTTTCGGTTCTAATACACTTTCATAAAAAGCATTCCACTCATCAGCAGTATATTTACTTTTTATAATTTCTTCCGAAATCATAAAATAACTATATATATTTCCATTTACTATCGAAAGTTGTTCTTTGTCAAGTAATACTGGGTTTAAGTTAATTTCTTTAAAATCTAGTCTTGCATCCAATCCACCAATCCCATCTGTACTTGATAATAGCGATTCTACAAAATCATTTTTCATTTTTTCTATGTCTTTATCTTTCAACATAGCTTGCGAAGCTTTTATAACACCTCTCAGTGATGCACTTATCTTAATAGCATTTTTTATTCCATCATCCGCTACTGTTTGAGTTTCCAAAGCACCTTTTAATGTTTCATTAGTTTCTCCATAAAAATCATGTTTCACATAAAAGTTTCTTAAATGAATCACTCTATCATATCTCACATAATATGTGTTTCCATCTAAAAACTGAAATTTCAACCAAATTTCATTGTTGCATTCTACAAGAGTACAGAATAATGGGTTTAAAGGATATAGTCCTCTTAAATTTCCATTACTATCTATATCTATATAAATATATTCATTATTTTGTGCTAACAACAAACTTACAGTTTTATATATAAAATCATATGTAGTCATATATGGATTTGGTTTAATGCTTATTATATAATCTATTGCTCCCTGTATATGGTTTTTGACATCGCCGTTTTGTTGATAATGTTTAGGCATCATTTTTGCACAATGAGTAGCTATAACATGAATACATTCTTTTGCAATTATATTTTCTTCTATCTCATCTGATATGTTTGAATATGTTGCATTGTATCCGCTTAGCAACTTCAATGTGCTGTCATTTACCATTTTCTGAATCTTATTTCCAAATATCATGTTAAATAAGCTTCTTTTCTCTTTCTTCATTCTATGCCTCCTGTAGTGTTAAATAATCATTCATTTTTTCAAATAAAACACAGTAAGCAATTATTAAACTTACTGCTCCATCTATTCTTGCTCTTTGTTTTTGACCTTTGACTGGTCTTATATTGTCGTTGTCATCCCTTTTTACTGCTGTGTTGCACAAGCACCACTTCAAAACGGGATTATTATTGTAATTAACTTTCTTTTCTATTAAATCCGCTTCTAGCTGTTTCATCGGATTAGACATTGTTTTTGCACCTTGTCTTACCTCTACCATTTCAAAACCTTGTTCTTTCATTTCTTCAACCCAGTATTGTGTATTCCACGGATCATATCCTATCCATAATGCAGAAATATCAAATTCATAATGCATCTTTAGAAACCACTGCGTTACATCTGAATAATTTACTTTCGCTCCTTCACATACGGTTACAAGTCCTCTTTTTTCCCATTTGTCGTACGGAATTTTGTCATCTTTTATCTTAAATTCCAATCTTTCGCTAGGTATAAAATATTGCTGCAACACATATTTTTGACCTGCTTTTATTATAAGCAATGTTGCACACGTTAAGTCAGTTGTACTTGATAAATCAACTCCACCAACTGCATATGTATCAAATAAATCTTCCACCTCATATGTGTCTTTATTTTCTACAATATCAAATTTTAACCATTTATCTTGTTCATTTTGTCTAATATTAAAGTCCTTACATAGCAAATTGGCTAATTCTGTTGGA
>CAKPKI010000022.1 GCA_934167135.1 uncultured Clostridia bacterium | reverse complement strand
GTCTTAATAATAGGAGGATGAAAATGTCAGATTTAGAAAAAGCCATGGCAGGAGATAAAGAGGCATTTAGCAGAGTGATAATTCAAAATAAAGAATCAATGTATAAAACAGCAATAGTTATATTAAAAAATGAAGATGATGCATATGATGCTCTGCAAGAAGCACTAATAAAGATGTACAGCAATATAGATAAATTACAAAACAAAGAAATGTTTAAATACTGGAGTAGAAGGATAATTGTAAATTGCTGTTATGACCTAATTAATAAAAACAAAAAAGTTGTTAATATTACAACAAAACTAACAGAAAATTATGAAGAAACCAAAGAAGACATTTATAATTGCGAAGATGAACTTGTGAAAATACTTGAAAATATAGAACCAGATTTAAGATTAATAGTAACACTCTATTACTATGATGAATTATCTGTTAAAGAAATAGCAGAAATATTAAATATTCCAAGTGGTACAGTAAAATCAAGGTTATCAAGAGCAAGAGGAAAATTATATGAAATCTTAAAAAAGGAAAGGGGGGAAAAAGATGGATAAAAGTGATGAAGAAAAAGACTTGTACATAAAATCAAAAATTAAAGATGGACATATACCAGAAAAAATTGATGACTTATTTAATAATTCAATAAATTTAGTAAAAGAGAGGGGAATTAATATGAATATGAATGAAATAAATGAACCTCAAAAGATAAAACCAAAGAAACTTTGGGTAAAAAGAACTATAGCAACAGCTGCATGTGCAGTAATAGTACTAGGCGGTGGAAATATATATGCCACAACACAGGGATATGAAAACATATTTTTTATGATTAAACATTTAGTAACAAAAGATGAAACAGTACATAATGATAAATCAGATATATTATCAGATAGAGATATAACAATATCATATGAAACAATCAATCTAACAGAAAATATTGTAATGCAAGTTCAAAAGATACAAATAAATGGTAAAGAAGCTAAACTAATATTAGCGATAAAAGAAAAAGAAGCAGAAAATAGTGATGAAGTTGTTCCTTTAAAATATGAAGTATACAATTCTGAAAACAAAATATTGTGTTCACAACTTAGCTCAAAGGCAGATAATGAATCTACATATACAGAAGAATTGAATTTGAAAAATTATGACACATCTAAAGGTAAATTAGTATTAAAAATATTTGAAGCTAATGGTGATGAAATTACAACTTTAAGAATTGATGTTGAAAATAAAACAATTGAAGTAGAAGATGCAGAAGAAGCACTTCAGAAGATTTCTGAAAAAGAATTAAAGAAGTTCTTAGGAGAAGTTACAGGAAATACATGTTTAGATATTTCAAATATAGAATATTGTGCAGGAATATATACAGCAACATTTACATATGCAAAACTTCCAAAAGATACATTTAATATAGACATGAACAAAATTGATATTTATCAAAATACAATAACATTTAAGTTGAATAATGGAACAAGTTCTAAATTTGAACAAATACAGTTAAATACACCAGTTATAATTTCTAAAGCAGAGACAACAGAGGATGTAGGAGTAAGTACAGGAAAAACGGATACAGATAAAAAAGAGGATTCATCAAAACCAAGTACAGAGAAACCAACACAAGAAGTAAATAGTAAATTTGTTGGTAAATGGGAATATGAATATATGACAGGAAATGAACTGCTACCACAAATATCTGACATATATGGTGAAGATATAGAAATTGAATTGGATTTAAAAAAAGATGGAACATTTAGTGAAACGAAAATAGGAAAAACATATAAAGGTAATGCAGAAGGAAAATATGAACAAGTAAGTGAATCGATGATAAAAATGACTTATACAGATAATTTTGTTGTATATGCTATGTATCAAACTAATATGTTTGGAGAAACAATATTAACACATATATCACGTAATAATCAATTAATGTATGAGTGTTATATACCAGCTGAAAACACGGATATAGGAGCTCTTAGAAGAATATATGTTGGCGAATGGTGGAGAACTTTTAATGTAGACAATGACGAAAATAAGGAAGTAAAACTTGTGCTTAGTGCTACTGGAAGATTTGAACAAGTAGATAATAATGGAAAGGTTTTAAATTCTGGAACATTTGCACTAAAAGAGGAGAATTCTAGTCTTAAAGTTATTTTGAAGTATTCAGATGGAAAAGAAGAAGAATTGTTATATGCTAATGTAAATGGTGTAAGAACATTACATTATAGTTTAGGAAGACAAGTTTATAAAAATGCAGAAGATATAAAATAGGGGGAAAATGGAATGAAAAATAAAATAAGTGTAAGTACAGTAATTATATTATTAATATTAGTTGCATTAATAGCAGTGGGTGCAACTTATATGATTACAAAAACAGAAAAACAAAACACAAATTCTAATGGAGTAGAGGAAAAAACTAACAATTCAGATATTTCAGAAGAATCAGATGTAGCAAATTCAGAAACACAAAAAAATAACACAGAAAATAAAACAGATTCAGAAGACAAATATTTTATTTTGTATGAAGGTAGAGAAATTGAAAATAAAACAGGAGTACAAAATCTTTCTGATATGAAAATAACTAATGAAGCAAATACAAAATATAATACTAAATATTATAATTACGAGAATGGAAAATATGTTGGAGAAAAAACTGGAACATTTGGAGAGCAAACAACAGAAGGTGAATCTTGTGTAGAAAATGTTAGTAAAATAGCTATTTCAAAAAAGACAGATGCATTACCTAGAACATATAGAACAATAAAAGAATTGCCAAAAGAATTAGAAGAAATGGCTGATTACTCAAGTGTAGAAATAAATAAGATTGACTTAGATGGTGATGGAAAAGAAGAATACATAGTATGTTATACAGTTGACTACAAAGAAGGAGAAATTGGAGATGGCGAACCAGAAGCATCTTCTGGAATAGCGTTACTTGATAGTAATTATAAAAAAGTAGCTGATTTAGCAATACTAAAAAATGGTTTTTGGGGAGATATAAAAGAAGAGTCTAGTAAAGTATTCTTATCACTAAAAGATGTAGATTATATAGATTTAGATAATGACGGAATAATGGAAATTTTAATAAAAATTCCACAATATGAAGGAAGCCAACTAAGTATTCTAAAATATAACAAAGGAAAAATTGATGGAAAAACTAATTTAGAAGTTAATGTTAGTAAATAAGGGGGGAAGATAACAATGGAAAAAAAGAAATTAAGTATAGGAACAGTAATTATATTATTAGTAGTAGTTGCTGCAATAGCAGTAGGTGCAACATATATGTTTATGAAATCAGATACAGAAAAAGAAATTACAAATACTAGTGTAAAAGAAAGTAATGTTGAAAATACAAATACTAATGTAAGAGAAAATAATGCTGAAAATACAGAAACAGTAAAAGAACAAAAGAAAATTGATATAAGTGATAAAAAATTAGGCTATTTTTTAGGATGTGTTTCATTCTTTAACTATCCAGAAGACGAAGGCAAAGGAAATGTAAAAAAATCTGATGATTTTTATAAGGGATTAAAATTAGATATTGCTTCTGACTATATAAAGATAGCAAATGTAGAATCTGATAATATAAATTATAAAAAAGACGAAATTGATACTGCAATAAAAGAACTTTTTGGAGAAGACAAAAGTGACATAATTGAGTCAAAATTTTCATTACTAAAGTATAATAAAAATAAAGATGCTTATGAATATAAAGAAGCTAGTGATGAAAATCATTCTGCATATTTTATAAAAATAGAAAACCAAGAATATGTAAAAGATGATGAATATAAAATTACATATACATATGCATACATACCAGATTCAGAAATAATTGATAATAATTTGGAAGGATTTGATTATTATAGAACTACAGTTAATGTGAAAGTAAATGATAATTACAAATATAGTAAATATCAATTAACTAATGCTACTTCTATGAAAAGTGTTAATGCTGGAAAAGCAAAAGATGTAATAAATGTAAGTGAAAATGATGAATAAAACAAAAAATTCATACTTTAAAAGGTATGAATTTTTTTAATATCAATATAATAGATGAGAGGAGGAAGCACAATGATAAAAATGAAAGAATTACCATATCCATTAAATGCATTAGAACCATATTACAATCAAGAAACATTAGATATACATTATAATATTTTATATAAAGGATATGTAGATAATACAAATAAAACACAAGCAAAGTTAGAGAAAGCAAGAAAAACAAATGATTTTTCAAGCATAAAATGCTTAGAAAAGGATTTAAGTTTTTTTGGCTCTGGCGTGATATTACATGAGCTATTTTTTGAGAATATGGGACCAGCTATTCCAACAAGTCCAAATAATGAATTAATGGAACAAATAATTAAAGATTTTGGAAGTTATGAAATATTTAAAGAACAATTCACAGAAAGTAGCAAGGTTGTGGAAGCTTCTGGATGGAATCTACTAGTATGGGTACCAGATTTTTGTAAATTAGAAATTTTACAGTGTGAAAAACATCAAAATTTAACATTATGGGGATGTAAACCATTGCTTGTTTTAGATATGTGGGAACATTCATATTTTTTGCAATATAAAACTAAAAGACCTGATTACATTAATGCTTTTTGGAATATTGTAAATTGGAATGAAGTGAATAGAAGATTTAAAGATATAGCCACTTAACTGTTTATTAAATGGCTATATTCAGTATGACGGGCATGTCATAAATCTAGGGTGAAAGTCCCAAGAGGCGTATTTGTCGCGAACTCGATAGCAACTTGCAAAGCATAAACCAGTAATGGAGTGTGAAAAGAAGCAATAGCGAAATCGTGGCTCTATGAACAAAAACTTGATATTAAGGCGCATCAGATGGATAAGTTGCCTGAACACAACAAAGTCCGAAAGACAAACGGAAATCTAATGCGTAAATCAAGAGAGTAAACGAGGAAAGAGTTATGGTTTATCCCGTGAGGTCCTATAAGCGAATAAGTAGTAACAACGAATTATAGGAAGTCAGCAGAGGTCATAGTAGGTAAAAATACTGAAGGACCAAACAATTTATAAGACTATGGAAGTTTTGAAATCTTTTGTAATAAATCAGAATGTATATAAAGAGGAGAGGTTAGGCGTATCCTAATGGGCAATCTAAAAAGTGCAAAAATAGAACAACTACGCATATTGCCAAATATTACCATATAAAAAGGTAATAAAAGAAACTTCAAAAAAATTTACCTTTTTTACTGGTATATTTCAAAATTGTTTGACATATACTAAAAAAAGTAGTATACTATATTTAACTTAAGTTAAACGACAATAAAATGTTGTGGGTAAATTGTCTAAGTGTGTGGTAGCACTTAGTCTTTTTTTATGCAAAAAAAGAATACACAGCGTGGTAGAGCTGTGCATTAAATAGGCTAATTTGCCTCATCTTGTCTTAGGCAATCTAATAAATTGTATTTTTGAATTATATCAAGAGCTTGATTTAATTCTTTTTCTTTTTGTTGTAATTGTTCTATTAGATGCCACACTAAGTCAGCATTTGTCATGGGTAAATCCTCCTTTCCTAAAGATTTCCTTTAAGTAAAGGATGGTTCTATTATAACTAAATTTTTCACTAAAAACAATGAAATTCACAATATTTTACAAATTTTAGTGTTCATAGTAGTAACTGGTTTTATAAAAATCTTTAACATACCTATTGACAAAGACATATAATAATGATAATATGAAAATATAAACATATGAACAATTATTCATGTGAAAAACAAAAGAACAAAAAGGAGGAAGCATGGAAGACGGAATAGTAGATATAGAAAAAGTAAAAAAAATAAAAAAGATAATGCCAAGTGATGACTTATTATTTGATATAGCAGAAGTATTTAAGGTATTTGGAGATACAACAAGAATGAAAATAATAAGTGCATTATTAGAAGCGGAATTATGTGTAGGAGATATAGCAGAAATCACAAATTCAACACAATCAGCAATATCACATCAATTAAGAGTATTAAAGCAGGCAAAATTAGTAAAATTCAGAAAAGAAGGAAAAATTGTATATTATTCACTAGATGATGAGCATGTTTCAGAAATGTATGAAATGGCCAAAAGACATATAGAAGAAGAATACGAAAGAAAATAAATGCACAGAAAAAAGCATTCTAAAATGTGCAGAAAGGAAGGAAAAATATGAAGAGATATGAATTTATATTAAAAGATTTAGACTGTGCAGCATGTGCAAACGAAATACAGGAAAAATTAGCAAAAAATCCCAGATTACACAATGTAAATGTTAACTTTGCAAAACTAAAATTAACATATGAAACAGACACAGTAAGTGTAGAAGAGGTTAGGAAAGCAGTAAAAGAGCAAGAACCAGATGTTGAAATGATTTCAGCAGAAAAAATGAAAGAGATAGAAAATAAAAAAGAATCTAAAATGGGAGCTCAAATAGCAAGATTATTAATAGGAATTATAATAGCAGGAATTGGTTTATATGCAAAATTACCTGATACAATTAGTACAATATTTATAATTTTAGGATATGCAATCTTATTATTTAGAACTGCAAAAAATGCATTTAAAATGTTATTTGCAAGTAAAAAAATAAACGAAAACTTTTTAATCACAGTTTCATGTGTTGGTGCTTACTTAGTTGGAGAACATATGGAAGGATTAATGGTAATAATTTTATATGAAATAGGAAAAATACTTGAAGAAAAATCAATTAGTAAAAGTAGGAAATCTATCAAAGATTTGATGGATATAAAACCAGAATATGCAAATTTAAAAACAGAAAATGATATCAAAAAAGTTTCACCAGAAGAAGTAAAAATAGGTGATACTATTTTAGTAAAAGAAGGAGAGAAAGTTCCACTAGACGGAATTGTAACAAAAGGAACAGCAGACTTGAATACAGCTTCTTTAACAGGAGAAAGTAAATTAACACAAGTCTCTGAAAGTGAAAATGTATTATCAGGAAGTATTGTAGTAGATGGAATGATAGAAGTAAAAGTTACAGAAGAATATAAAAACTCTACAGTAAGTAGAATTTTAGATTTAGTAGAAAATGCAACAGATAAAAAAGCAAAAACGGAAACATTTGTAAATAAAGCATCATCAATTTACACACCAATAGTAATAGGCTTAGCAGCAGTTGTAGCAATATTCTTACCATTATTTACAGATATTCCATACACAGGAAACAACGGAAGTATATACAGAGCATTAATATTTTTAGTAATTTCATGCCCATGTTCAATTGCAATATCAGTACCACTTAGTTATTTTTCAGGAATAGGAAAATCATCAAAAGAAGGAATTCTTATTAAAGGAAGTGACTACATAGATGCAATAAAAGACATAAAAGAAATTGTTTTTGACAAAACAGGAACTCTTACAAAAGGTGAATTTGAGATAACAAAAATCGATACATTTGAAAATTACAGTGAACAAGAAGTATTAAAATATGCAGCAATGGGAGAAAAATATTCAAACCATCCAATTGCAAAATCAATTATGAAAGCTAATAAAGAAGAAGTAGCAGAAGTTCAAGACTTCAAAGAAATTGCGGGAAAAGGCTTAAGTTATCAATATAATGGAGAAATAGTATTAGTAGGAAATTCAGTTCTAGTTGAATCAAATGATACAAACGAAGAAGGAGCAACAAAAATATATGTAAAAATAAATGATAAATTAGCTGGAATAATCTACTTAGGAGATACAGTAAAAGATGGAGTAGTTGAAACAATAAAAGAACTGAAAGCATTAGGGATTAAGACAAATATGTTTACAGGAGATAACAAGCAAATTGCAGAAAAAACAGGAAAAGAAATTGGAATACAAAATATAAAATCTGAAATGTTACCACAAGATAAATATAATGCATTTGAGGAAATTATAAATAAAAAAGACGAAAAATCAAAAGTTGCATTTGTTGGAGATGGAATAAATGACTCACCAGTTTTAGCAAGAGCAGATGTAGGAATTTCAATGGGTGGAGTTGGTTCAGAATCTGCAATAGAAGCATCTGATGTAGTTATAATGACAGACAATGTTTCAAAAATTTTAGATGCTATAAAAATTTCTAAAAAGACTTGTGGAATTATAAGACAAAATTTAGTATTTGCAATTACAATAAAAGTTTTAATTTTATTCCTTAGCACAATTGGACTTAGTGGTATGTGGCAAGCAGTTTTTGCCGATGTTGGTGTTACAATTTTGACAATATTTAATACATTAAGAATTTTGAAATAATTGAGGGCAGCTTAAATGGCTGCCTTTTGAAAATTTTAAATATAGTAAAAATATTGAAATGTATGGTAATTTAGAAAATTAATAGTTAATAAATTGTTGTTTTATAAAAACCTTTATATAAAATAACAATAAATTTATATATTTTAAAAAAATATATTTACAGAAAAAACAACATAGTTTATAATAATAAAAAAATATTAAATTTAATTAATATGGTATTAGGAGAAAATATGTATTGCAATAAATGTGGAAATGAAATAAGTAAAAATCAAAAATATTGTAATAAATGTGGAAATCGTATATTTCGTAATACTCAAAATAATACAAAAGATGAAATGAACGGTTTTATACAATATAATGTTAATAATAGTAGAAAAACAAATCACGAAAACAGAATAATAATAATGACAACAATTATTATTATATTTGTGATTGTTGTAGGAATATTCATATATTTATCAAAAACAGATAATAAAAATAACTATTATTTTAATGATGAATTAATTGAAGGAAATGAACAAACAGCAACAACACAAACAAATACAAACTCAACAACTACAACAACAGGAAAATATAAGACGGCAATAATTACAGATAATGTTTATTCTGGCATTTCTGTAAAAAATGTTGAAGATGCCAATAAATTAATTAGTCAGGACTCAGTAAATCAAAAACAATCAGATTATTCAAAAGAAATAATAAATATTGAAGACAGTATTATACAAAAATACTCAATAACAGCAGTCAATTTAAAAGAAATGGATATTGAGTTTGCAAAAGAATTAGAAAATGTAATAAAAAATATTTATACAGAATATCCAAGTGCAAGAGGATATTTAACAAATCTAACACTTACAAATTTAGATATGTCAGAGGCAGGAGTAATTGCTTTATTTAGACCAATATTTATGTTTGGAACATCAAATACAAATACTACTAGACCCTGGGTAATAAAAACACAAGTAGAATTAAATGCTAAATACTTTTTAAATCCAGAAAGAATAAGTGTTGCTATAGATACAAGTTCAAAATCAGGGCATTTTCCTAAAAATGCTACAAAGTATTCACCTGTGGCACATGAATTTGGACATTATTTGTCATTTATAGCATTGTTAAATCATTATAATACAGAATCTATTGTAATAGTAAATGATAACCAAGTGCAAAATTATTATAATATATTCAAAGATTTTGGAAATGGGACATTTTCTAAAACCATGCTAGAAGAAGCATATGAAAATTATAAAAAAGACAATGCTGATATAGACTTTGATGAATGGAGAGGGCAAATTTCTGGATACGCATTGGCGAAAAATGATTCAGGCGAATATATATATGACGAAACAATTGCAGAAGCATTTCATGATGTATACTTAAATAATGAGAATGCAAATAAAGTAAGTAAATATATAGTTGAAGTACTAAAGAAATATATAGAAGAATAGGGGATACAAATGAAGAAAAAAATCATAAAAATAATAGTATCTTTCTTATTACTTATAACAATAGGAACAAGCTCATTAGCAGTAACCGATGGAATTAGTATAAATGAAGAGACATTTATTTTTAATAATAATAAAAATAACATATTAACGAATTTTAATACAGAATATAGTATTTCAAAAATTGAAGATGACGAGAATTCTGAACTAAAACAAAATATAACAGAATTAACTAAAAAAACAACATATTTATTATTGGGAGAAGCAAATAATACTAAAGAAAGTAGTGAAAACTTTTATAAAAGACATCAAGATTATTTTAAATTGAGATATAATCCAGAAATTCCAAAAGATGATAGTACAGCTGTTGGATTAGATGTAAATAGTGAAGAGTATCATGATGATATGCTATCAGGAATATCTCTTCCAGGAATGTTTTTAAATTTAAATGAATTAGGAATTAAATATAAATCTTATGGACAAATCAGAATTTCAATAGTTGACGAAAAAAATGTAATAAGTTCAATAACATTACCAGATGTTCAAATGAAAGAACAAGATAGTAAAGAACCAATGAAATATAATATTATTCAAACAGACTTAACGATGTACTATTGTTTTAAAAAATTAAATGATGAGTATAAGTTGTTATATTTATATGGTGAAACCAATAATGATATAGAAGAATTTATGGAAAATGTTAATGAAGAAAAGGGAACTTTGTCAAAAAACACAGATTATAATTCTAAATTAACAGAAATGTATGATTTTAGCAAAGCAAAGGCAATTAGTGACAATACCTTAAATAGCATATATAATCAAAATAAAACAAAAATTGTATACTTAAATGCAATGTATAATACGGGAATAATAACATCGGCAAATGGTTTTTTTATATCAGAAGGAATAATTGCAACTACATATAATTTCCTTGAAAAATCATTGATGAAAGCTCAAGATATAGTAATTAATGATAGTTTAGGGAATGCTTATGAATTAGAAGGAATTGTAAATGTAAATAAAAATAGTGATGTTGCTATATTAAAGATAAAAGATAAAAGTTCTAATTATATAAAAATAAATGATGATATAAGTTTAAAAAAAGAAGATGCTATTATAGCACTAAATAGTAGAAGTGGTGTAGGATTAACGACATATAAAGGGATTATAACGGCCAGTGATACTAATATTCAAACATCACTAACATCAACAGAAGAAATGCAAGGAAGTCCAATATTTGATGTTCAGGGAAATTTGATAGGAATGATTAATTCGAAAACACTTAATTCTAGCATATCCTTTGCAACAACGACTGGAATTTTAAAAGAATATTATTTAAAATTAAGTAAAAAAGAATTCAATGATATAAAATGTCTTGCATTTAAGGATTTAAAAGAAAATTATTATACAAAATATAATGAGGAAAAATTATTCAATAATATTCCTGAGAAAAAATGGAATGAATATTCAAAAGCAGAAAATATTGAAGACAATATTGAAATGACATTAGTTAAAGCATCTTATACAGATGGAATTATTAGTTTAAGATATAAAAACGATATATCAAATTATATTGATACAATGCAAATGGCAAATAAATATAGAGAAAATTTAAAAAACAAAGGATATGAAGAAAAAAATATATCAAATTCCAAAGTCATATATCAAAATAAAAAATATCAAATAATAATTATGGCTGAATTTGATTATTTAATAGTAGTAATGGTGAAAATATGAAAATATTTATAGAAATAAATAAAAAAGTGCTAATAACTATATTAATAATTTTGATTATTATTAGCATACTTGGGATTATCATATTTTTTAGTATAAATAAAATATCAGGTAGACCTAAAATACGAGATGTAACAAAAGATGATTATTCTGTGCAATATGATAATTCATGGGAATTAATAAAAGAAGAAGATAGGGAATTTAAATTACAACATAAAAAAAGTAATAGTATGTTAGATATCCAGATAAAGGATCTAGAAGAAGAAAGTCAATATAAAACAGTTGATGAAATATTAGATAATTTATTATATAATATTCAAGAACAGAATAAGGACTATAAATTAATATATAAACAAAGTGCTAAACTTACTAAAAATAATATGGAAGGATATAAAATATTATTTGAAAGTGAAACAAAACAAGCAGAAGTATCTTTTTATAAACAGGAAGATAAAATTGTTGTTTTTACATTTGAAGCTACATTTGAGTATTTTGACATATTAATTGATAGTGTAAATAGTATAATCTACAGTTTTAATGTAAACGAGCAAAAATATGATGTGGTTTCAAATATTAATTTAGAAACTACTGAAATAACATATACAGAACAATCTGATTTAGATGAAGTATTAGAAAAAACAAATGAATACCAAATAGCTAGTGCAAATTACTTAGTTCAATATTCAATACCAGACTATTTTGAATTACAATCTTATGATAGTGAAGAGGGAAGGTACAAATTTAAAGATAAAAATATCCAGTTAGAAACAAGTATAAAACAAGTTAATTTGTATGAATACTTAGACAAAAATGATAGACCTAATATTTATAATGACTATGGTGAAGAAAATGAACAACTGAGTAAATTTAGTGATCAACCATTAGGATATATTTATAAAAATAACGAATTGACCAATGAACAAATTACAGAATATATATCAATAGTATATGAATTAAGTAATAACCGTATATTTGTTGTAGAAATATCATCTAAAGGAATTGGAATTACAAAAAAGCTTGTAAATATGATAAAAATTATAAAGTCAGAAAATATTGCAAGTAATATAATTGTAGAAAAAAATGATGGAAAATTGATTGGTAAGTTAAAGAGATTTATAGACTATAAAAAAGAAAAAATAGAAGAAATTACTTTAAAACTACCAGACAATTACCAAGAAATTGATAAACAGGGAAATCTTTTTAAAAGAAGAAATTATGCAGTTAATTATGACGAAGAAAAAGAAATATATGAAATTGAGGTTAAGTATGAAACCATAAGTACTAGCATAGATAATGAACTAGAATCACTAGATGGAATGACATATAAAAACTATGGAAATTATAAAGAATTTAAGCAAATAGATGATATTATTGTAAATAATAAAACATTTAAAGCTTATAAAAGGGGATATACTGCAAAAAGTTATGCAAAAGATAAAAACGGAAATAGATATCAATATTATTCAAATGAAACGGTGTTGTTTTATGAACTTCAAAATAAAGGATATCTGGTAATAGTTATAAAAAATAATAAAGATGAAATTAGTAATGAACAAATAGAACAATTAACAAATTTTGATATTGATGTTATATAAAATGAAAAACGAAGGGAGAAAAAAATATGAAATGTATAAAATGTGGAAATGAATTAGGAGAAAATGATATATTTTGTCCAATATGTGGTACTTCAGTGAGAAAAACAAATGAGGAAAAAAATAATCAAAATATTTATAATGGGCAAGCTAATTATGGTGGACAATCAAATGAAAAAATCAAAAATAATAATACTGTTAAAATGTGTGTGATAGTGGTAGTTATTGTTATAGTATTGGCATGTGCATTGATTATGGGAAGAGATAAAATGAATGCAAATGGTGGAGAAATAAGTAATAGAGATACATTAGATGATTATTCTACATCAACAAGTGGTAAAGGAAAAGTTACATCTACATCTTCAGTATCTGCAACAAAAGCAAATTCATATAAAATAAATTTTAATGGATTTAAATTTTATATACCAGATAATTTGATTTATGATGTGAATTATGCTGATAAACAAATAAATATAGGTGATTCAGAAAGCACTTGGGTAGCTCAACTTATGATAGTGAAAGGTCCTTATCAACAATTGAAAAAAAATAAAAATTCTTTAACTAAGTATTTTACGGAAAAAGTTCCTGGAGGAACTATTTCAGATATTAAAGTAGAAACAATAGGTGGAGTAGAATATGTATTACTTGAAGTTAGCCTTGCAGGAGAAAATGCAATAATAGGATATGCAGAACTAAACTCAATGTACTCTTTAGGTTTTTCTATTGTAAATGAAAATAATGATTTTGACAAAGAAAATATTAAAAATATTTCAACTATAGTTAGCAATGCAGAATATACAGGAGATTCTCAATATGTTAAATCAGATGAAAATATAAAAATGACAGATATTAGTACAGTATTTGAAGCACTTGAAGATACAAATAATGATGAAGAATAAATAATTGATAAACACAATATTTTTGACAAATATAAAATAATGTGTTATTATTGAAATACAAAATAAATGAACTTGTTATAATCACAGTGAACAAGTTGGTGAGGTATGTGTATTTGCGAGTACACATACTTTTTGTTTGCCTAACCAATGTTTTTTATTGCTTGGGGCATTTTCATATCCTACTACTTAAGATATTATCATAAATGAATGAGAATTACTCTGTTAAAGTTATGCAAAAACTTGAAAAAAGACTATAAATCTGTTAAAATGTAACACAAAGGAAGTGTAGAAATGGAAGAACAAATAGAAGCAATACTAAAATTTCATATGCCAAGATGGAATGAACTACCAGATATAGACTTATATTTAGATCAAGTAGTAAACTATATAGAAAGATACTTAGGAGCATATTTCATAAACAAAGAAGACAAAGTAATAACAAAAACAATGATAAATAACTATGTAAAACAAGGAGTAATGCCAGCACCAGAAAAAAAGAAATATAACAGAGCACAAATAGCATATTTATTAGTAATTTGTATATTGAAACAAGTATATAGCATAAGTGATATACAAAAATTAATTGCATTAACAATAAAAAACTATGAGGTAGGAAAAGCATATAATAGGTTTTGTGCAAATTTAGAAGTATCCATACGCCATGTATTTACCAAAAAAGAATTTCCTAAATGTGACCAGATGACAGAAGAACAATATTTATTAAAAAATGTAGTACAATCATTTGCAAACAAATTATATGTAGAAGTAAAATTTTTAAATAAAGAAAGAATCTCAGCAGATAAATAAGTCGGCTGAGATTCTTTCTATGTTATTTGGTTATATTTTACAATGTAATCCAGTCGTCTCCGAACTGGAGTTCACCATAATTATTTACCAACTTGCACGGCACCTCGATACCAAGAGCTTCACAACACTCTTCAAGCTCGGAAATATGGCAATGATACACTTCACCTTTATGGATTACATAAAGGTCGCTTGGCGTTCCATGGCCTGAGCCTGATGTGCGAACTCGCACAATAGCATCAGTATTGGGAGCCTTTAAAAGTATGCAATCCCAATAACCAATTCTTCCAGCATCTCCATCAGCTCCGTTGCCACGGGAGATGATTTCGAAGCATTCTTTTTGGCTTTCAAGGACTTTAATAGTTCCGTTGCCGCGTCTGGTGTATCCACCTTTTGATGATAACATCATATACAAGGTGTTATCATCTAGCTTGTTGATTCGCGGCTTACCACTTTTGGTGGTGCCAATAGTAAAGTCGGGATTCATTCCTTCCTGAATAATTGTATCTTTAGGACAAGTTAAAGCCATGAATTTCCGTCCACGACCAACTTCACCCATGCCCACCTGATAGATGGTTCCAAAATCCATGTTTCTTTCGGTTGCTTCCATTTTTTTATTAGAGTATAACATAATGTCCTCCATTTCTGCCGTGCATATTTGCATAAGCTAAGATGTAATTTAGCTAGCGCAATTGAGCTTGGCTATAAGATAAATTAGTTGTTACGATATTTTCATTATACTATGATCCCTATATTTTGTGAAATTAATAATTATAATCCTTGTTATTAGTTTTACTTATTTTAAAAAAGTATATATTGACACTTCTAAAAAATAAAATATTAATTTAAAATAACATATAAAAAAACTCTGCATATAATAATAAAGGAAGGGAAGATGCAAATGGAAGACAATATAATAATTGAAGAAATTCAATTTACAGAAGACTTATATAAGAAAAACTTAGAAGAAAACGAATTTGCAGAAGATGATGCACATGGAATAGGAGAAGATGCAGATGGAAATAGTTAAAATGTTGGTACCAGAAAGCAAATACTCAATAAAATGCCCACATCAGATGAATCCAGAATTTATAATAATTCATAATACAGCAAATGATGCATCAGCAATGGCAGAAATATCGTATATGATAGGAAACAATAATAAAGTATCATTTCACTGTGCAATAGATGATTATAGAATTGTGCAAGGAGTGCCATTTAATCGAAACACTTGGAATGCAACAGATGGAGGAAATGGAAGTGGAAATAGAAAAGGAATAGCCCTTGAAATATGTTATTCAAAATCAGGTGGAGAAAGATTTGAAGAAGCTCAAAAGCTTGCAGCAGAATATACAGCGTATTTATTAAAACAGAATAACTGGGGAATTGATAAAGTAAAAAAACATGAAGACTTTTATCCGCCAAAGGGATGCCCACATAGAACACTAAGTGAAGGTTGGCAAAATTTTTTGAATTTGGTCCAATCTTATATGGTTGATAGACCAATAGATAATAATATAGAAAGTGGGAGTGATGAGCAAGTGAAAACATATCAAAATGGAAGTACAAGTGAAAATGTTTATGCAGATACAGATTGTACAAAGAAAATTGGAAGTTTAAACCCTAGAGAAAAATGTGACTGTTTTGGGATTTTTAAAGACAGAGCGATGGTAAGATATGCTGTTAATGGAACCTCAAATTATAAAATTGGATTTTGTAAATGGACTGCTGGAGTTAAATAGAGTAAAGGCTAGTGAAAAGATATCACTAGCTTTTAGTGCTATAAAAAAATATTTTTAAACATGAATTTAGAATAACAGCACTCTTGTATTAAAAGAAATCAAACAGGTATATAATTTATCATTAACATTATTAGTAAAACTAATAATAACCATAAGTAACATAAATAGTTAAAAGTATTGACTTTTTATGTTGAATGAACTATAATGATTATAGTAACTAATTAATAACAATTCCTCGCTTACACAGGAGGACAAACAACATCACATGAATATGGAGGAAAGCAGTATGAAGATTTTATGGGTAAGTAGACACGAGTTATCAGCGAGCCAGATGGAAGACTTAAAACGGATTTACGGAGAGATCAAAGTCAAAAAATTTGATCAAACTGTAAAAAGTTGGCGAGATGTTGTAGAAGCAGGAAGTGACTGCGAAGTATTCGCAGTAGTACTGCCACCAGCATTGCTTGCAGATCTGGTGAACCCACGAAACAATAGCAAGCCTGTCATTCGCTCAAGAATGCAGCGAGTGCAGACGGGAAAAACTATTGTTAATCCAGCAACAGGCAAGGAAGAACAGGAAGTAATGTTCTTGCATGAAGCGTGGGAGCAAGTGCTGAAGATTGACATTGTCACAAAAGACTTGTAAAAGTCTATGCTAATCCCAAAACGGGCAGAACCTACATTGTAGGTTCTGTTTTACTTTATAATAGGAAAGTCATACTTTCCTATTATATAAAAAGCTATAATCGCTAGCCCTTTGAGATTTTCTCCTTTTAGTCGAAAACTCAAATCGGGCGAGAACAAATCAAAGAAAAATTTTCAATTTTTCTTATTTGTTCTAAAAACCAATTAACTAATCAATAACAAAACTAAAGCAAGGAAAAGACCTTCATCTTTAACCTCTTCTTTATACAAAAAAAACAATAAACTAAGAATAAGAACATCATCAAAATAAAGTTGAATACCAAACAAATCTAGCCACACATCCTCATTACTGCGAGAATGTGAGATATTTGAATTAGAAGAAGAACTTTCTTTTGGAGTAGAATTTGTAAAAGGAGCAGAAACAGAAGACTTATTTAAATTAGTAGAAGAATTTGAAGGATTAACAAACCCATTATTAATATTTCTATAAGAATTATAATAATTATTATAGAAATATGGTCTCCTATTATATTGATTATAATATGGGAAAATAGGCATAGACTTGCTCCTTTCATTAATTGTTATTTATTACTATTATTATCATTTTTATTCATTAATTCAGCTATTTTAGAAACATTAAGTAAATTAACATATTGATCTAGTTTATCTTTTTTACTATCACGCAAATAAGGCTTTAGAGAATAAAGTAAATTAGCTCTAGGGTCATTTTTGTTATTCATATTTTCCATTATTGATTTCATCTTCATAATAGTATTAATATCTAAATTAAAGTTATTATTTGTATTAGCCGAATTTGAATTTTGGTTTGAAGAATTTAACATAGAACTTAGATTATTAATCATTTCTGGAGAAATATTATTTAATACATTATTTAAATCATTAGAACTTTGTGTATTAGAATTTTGGTTATTTTGGAAATTGTTCATCATTTGTTTTATATCATCTGGGATATTACCACTATCAACCATTTTTTTTACATTAGAAAATAAATCATCCATATTATTAGACATAGTATCACCTCAAAATAGTTTATGTTTTCTATTTTTATTATATGTTATTAAAATGAAAAATGTTAAACAAAAATATAAATCATTATGAAGTAACAAAACATATTAGAATTTAACAAAAAAACTTGTAATTTTCGACAATATATAATAAAATATAAAACACAAAACAAAAGAAAATAAAAGAATAAAAAAATAAATATCACAAAATGTAAAAAACTTTTTTGTAGTAGGCTACTAAAAAAGACAAAAAACGCAAAAGAAAAGGATTAAAATAATGCTATATTATAAAAGTTATGAGGTGGTAAGGATGTCAAAACAAAACACGAGCAAGGAAGTACTAAAAAATTTATTAAATATAAAAAATATAATTATATATATAATAGCATTTATGATATCAACAATAGGAATGGGACAAGAAGTATCTCCATTTAGTATTGCCATAGTATCAGCGAGTTTAGCAGGAGGAATACCAGCTATAATGGTTGTAATAGCTGGACTTATAGGGAACATTGTAGGTGTTGGAACAGTAGGAGCATTAAACTACATTTTAATAATACTAATGTTACTAATCTCTATGTGTATAAGACCCCCTAGAGAAAATGACCAATACAAAAATGAACAAATACAAATATCTGGTCATATTTTTGTAAGTATATTACTAGTAATGATTGCAAAACTAATTTTAACAAAATTCACATTAGGTGACATGTTATTACATATTACATTATCAATATTCTCAGTAGTATTTTATAAAATATTTGTAAACTCATTAGTTGTAATACAAGAAATAACTGAAAAAAATGCATTTTCAATAGAAGAAGTAATTGGGGCAAGTTTATTAATATCAATAGCCTTTTCAGCATTAGGAGAATTCTCAATATTAGGCTTATCAATTAGAAATATTTTAAGTATTTTAATTGTATTAATACTAGGATGGAAAAATGGAGTATTAGTAGGAGCAACATCAGGTGTAACAATAGGAGTAACATTGGGAATAATCACTCAAAATGAACCAATGGTAATTGCTGTATATGCACTTTCTGGAATGATAGCGGGATTGCTAAATAAATTCGGAAAAATAGGTGTAATTGCAGGATTTTTTATTGGGAATGGAATTTTACTATATGCTTCAAAAGGAACAGCAACAGACTTGGTAGTATTCAAAGAAGCATTAATTGCATCATTAGGTTTACTTGCAATACCAAAATGGGCTGGAGTAAATATAGAAGAACTTGTTAAAAATGATAATATGTTACCAGAATATAATAAAAGAGGTTTAGAACAGAGCAAAGAAACAATAAATCCATT
>CAKPKI010000021.1 GCA_934167135.1 uncultured Clostridia bacterium | reverse complement strand
TATATAAAAAGCTACAATCGCTAGCCCTTTGAGATTTTCTCCTTTTAGTCGAAAACTCAAATCGGGCGAGAACAAATCAAAGAAAAATTTTCAATTTTTCTTATTTGTTCTTATTAAATTCATATCATTTGGTAAATTGCATTTTAGATTCATAACTTTATTTGTAATAGGATGAATAAAAAAAAGTTTGTGACTATGTAAAGCTTGTCTATTAATTAAAGGCGAAAAATTTCCATAGAGAGTATCACCTAGTAATGGATGACCTATTGCAGACATATGCACACGAATTTGATGAGTTCGTCCAGTTCTTAAAATACACTCTACAATAGATAAATCATTCACTGTAGATATTACATTATAATCTGTAATTGCAGTTTGTCCACTTTGACAAACACATCTTTCAATAATACTATTTTCTTTTCTTGCAATAGGTAAATTTATAGTTCCAATTTTGCTTTTAAAAGTTCCTTCAACAATTGCAATATAGTATTTTTTAAAAATTTTTTCTTGCATTTGTTTAATCAGGCATTCTTGTACATATTCATTTTTGGCAAAAATCACCAAACCAGATGTGTTTAAATCAAGTCTATTTATTGGACGAATTTTTCGGTTTAATCCAATACTTTCAAAATAATATTTAACACCATTGGAAATGCTATCTTTATAGTGAGATAATGATGGATGAGTAGCGATTCCAGCGGGTTTATTTAAAATTAAAAAACAATCATCTTCGTATACGATATTAATTTTCATTTTTGTTGAAATAATATTTTCGCTTTCTTCATCAAAATCTAAATTTACAGATATAACATCATTTGGTAAAACAGATGAACGAGTATCAATTATTTTTGAATTTAGAAAAACATGTTTATTAAGAATCAGTTTATGTTGTAATCTTGCAGATAAATTAAATTCTTGTTTTAAAATTTGATTAATATTTTGATATTTATTGTTTACAACTAAATAGGTTAAAAACATATGAACCTCCAATCATTAAATGATTTTAACATATTTTTAAACAAAAAACAATTTATTTTATATTTTTTAAAAAAAGTATTTATAAAACAAAAAATATCTGCTATAATGTATTTTGTTAAAAATATCGAAGGAAGGTTGAAAAATGAAAATAGGAATAGTAGGATTACCAAATGTAGGAAAAAGTACAATGTTTAATAGTATAACAAAAGCTGGAGCAGAATGTGCAAATTATCCATTTTGTACAATAGAACCTAATGTAGGAGTTGTAGCAGTTCCAGATGAAAGAGTAGATAAGTTAGCAGAAATGTATAAAACGCAAAAAATTACTAAAGCTGTTGTAGAATTTGTTGATATTGCGGGACTTGTAAAAGGTGCAAGCAAAGGAGAAGGACTAGGAAATAAATTTTTATCACATATACGCGAAGTTGATGCTATTGCTCAAGTTGTAAGATGTTTTGAAGATTCCAATGTAATACATGTTGATGGAAATGTAAATCCATTAAGAGATATAGAAACAATAAATTTAGAATTAATTTTTGCAGATGTGGAAACACTAAATAAGAGATTGGACAAAGCCAAAAAAGGCTTAAAAGCAGATAAAAAATACCAAGCAGAAATTGATTTTATTGAAAGATTAAAAGAAAATCTAGAAAAAGGAATTCCAGCAAGAGCATTAGAATATAACGAAGATGAACAAGGATTGCTAAAAGAAATGTTTTTACTTACTGCAAAGCCAATTATCTATATAGCAAATATATCAGAAGAACAAATTAATGATGCAGAAAATCAAGATATGGTAAAACAAGTAGAAGAATATGCGAAAAAAGAAAATGCAGAAGTTATACCATTATGTGTAAAAATAGAAGAAGAACTATCAGGGTTAGAAGAAGAAGATAAAAAAGAAATGTTAGAAGCATTAGGATTGAAAGAATCTGGATTGGACAAACTAATAAAAAAGAGTTATGATTTATTAGGATTAATGTCATTCTTAACAGCAGGAGAACCAGAAGTAAGAGCTTGGACAATAAAGAAAAATACAAAAGCACCAAAAGCAGCAGGAAAAATTCATTCTGATATAGAAAGAGGATTTATAAAAGCAGAAATTGTTTCTTATGAAGATTTAGTTAGAGAAGGCTCAATGGTTTCTGCTAAAGAAAAAGGATTAGTAAGACAAGAAGGAAAAGATTATATAATGCAATATGGAGATGTTGTATTATTTAAATTTAATGTGTAATAAAAATGAAACAAAAATAAATTATGAAAAAATTAGTGAAAAAACTTGCAATTTATTAAAAAATGTAGTATAACTATATAAGAGATATAAATACTATAGATAAAATAAAAAAGAAAGAGGTATGAAAATGAAAAGAGAAAAATTATTAAAAATAGTGATAACATTGATAATGGGAACAGTATTATTTGTTATGTCAACAAATGTATTTGCCGCAGATTCAGGAATAGATTTCTTTGAAGATACAACTAATCAATTAGATACTAATACAAATACTAGCAGTGACACTAATACTAGTACAAATACAAATACAAATACCAATACTAGTACTAATACAAGCACTAGTACAAATACAAGTGTAGACACAAATACAAATAGTTCTACAAATACTACAGGAACAATAGATATGAACACAACAACTAATACTAGTACAAACGCAAATAATTACAATACTAATTTACCAAAAGCAGGTGCACCTGAAAATGCAATTTTAGGAGTAGTAATGACAGTATTAGTGGTAGTAGCTGTATTTGCATACAGAAAAGTAAATCAATATAAAAACATATAAGAGAAAAAGTAAAATAAAGGTTTCTGATAGAGAAGATTAGTCAAAGGCTGAAAGCTAATCTAAGAAAACATATTTGAAAAACTAACTCTTTAAGTTTCTAGTGAATAAGCTAGACGTTCAGATGCGTTAAATCAAATTAAGTTAAAAGAGGGATGGAACCGTGTAAATGCACTCCTATAGGCAAATGTCTATAAGGGTGTTTTTTTATATAATAGGAAAGTATGACATTCCTATTATATAAAAAGCTACAATCGCTAGCCGATTGAGTTTTTTCCTCTTAGTTGAAAACTCAATCAGGTGAAAACAAATAAAGGAGGAATTTTAAATGATAAAAGTAACATTAAAAGATGGAAAAGTTTTAGAGGTTGAAAAAGGAAAAAAAATATTAGAAGTTGCTAAACAAATAAGTGAAGGATTAGCTAGAATGGCAACATGTGGAGAAGTAAATGGAAAAGTTGAAGATTTAAGATATGAATTAACTGAAGACTGTGCACTAAATATATGTACATTTGAAAATAGTGAAGAAGGAAAGAAAGCATATTGGCATACAACAGCACATATAATGGCACAATCTATAAAAAGATTATTTCCTAATGTACAATTAGCAATAGGCCCAGCAATAGCAAATGGATTTTATTATGATTTTGACACAGAACATAGATTTTCTGAAGAAGACTTCGTAAAAATAGAAGCAGAAATGAAGAAAATAATAAAAGAAGATTTACCTCTTGAAAGATTTGAACTTTCTAGAGAAGAATCAATAAAATTAATGAAAGAAGCTAAAGAAAGCTACAAAGTAGAATTAATAGAAGAATTACCAGAAGGAGAAGTAATCTCATTCTATAAACAAGGAGAATATGTAGATTTGTGTGCAGGACCTCACTTAATGAGTACAGGAAAAGTAAAAGCAGTTAAATTACTATCAACATCAGGAGCTTATTGGAGAGGTGACGAAAAAAATAAAATGTTACAAAGAATTTATGGAGTTTCTTATCCAAAAGCAAGCCAATTAGAAGAATATTTAAAATTATTAGAAGAAGCTAAAGAAAGAGACCATAGAAAAATAGGTAAAGAACTTGAATTATTTATGACTCATGAATTAGTTGGTTCAGGACTTCCAATGTATTTACCACATGGTGCAACAATAAGAAGAACATTAGAGAGATATATTCAAGATAAAGAAATTGAATTAGGATATGATCATGTATATACACCATGCCTTGCAAATGTTGAACTATACAAAACAAGTGGACATTGGGACCACTATAAAGATGATATGTTTCCAGCAATGAAAATGGATAATGAAGAAATGGTTTTAAGACCAATGAATTGTCCACATCATATGTTAATATATAAGAGCAAAACACGTTCTTACAGAGACTTACCAATTAGAATTGGAGAACTTGCAAATGACTTTAGATATGAAAATAGTGGAGCTGTTTGTGGACTAGAGAGAGTAAGACAAATGTGCCAAAATGATGCCCACTTATTTGTTAGACCAGACCAAATAAAAGAGGAAGTTGGAAATGTATTAAAATTAATTAAAGAAGTATATCAAAAAGATTTCGGGTTTTCTGCTGATTCATTTAAATATAGATTATCATTAAGAGACAAAAAGAACAAAGAAAAATACATTGATAATGATGAAATGTGGGAAACAGCAGAAGCACAATTAAGAGCAATATTAAAAGATATGAATATTGATTTCTATGAAGCAGAAGGGGAAGCTGCATTTTATGGACCAAAGATTGATATTCAAATAAAAACGGCATTAAATCATGATATAACAATACCAACATGTCAATTAGATTTTGCTTTACCAGAAAGATTTGATTTAAGCTTTATAGGAGAAGATAATAAAGAACATAGGCCAGTAGTAATCCACAGAGCTATTCTTGGTTCTTCTGATAGGTTTATATCATTCTTAATTGAAGAAACAAAAGGATTATTCCCTGTATGGTTATCACCTGTACAAGTAAAAATATTACCTATTACAGATAATCAAGTTGAATATGCAAAACAAGTTGAAACTGAATTGAAAAAACATAAAGTTAGAGTTGAATTAGATGAATCTAACGAAAAGATAGGATATAAAATTAGAAAGGCTCAACTTGAAAAAGTTCCATATATGCTAGTACTTGGAGCAAAAGAACAAGAAGGAAATCTTGTTGCAGTTCGCTCTAGAAAAGATGGAGATATTGGAACTATGAAAGTGGATGAATTTGTTAAAAAGATACAAACAGAAATTGATGAGAAAAATTAAAAAAATCCCGCAAGTATATTTTTTACTTGCGGGTTAGGGTTAAATAGACAGAATTTTCTATTTAAGATCAATGCAGTGCGAACGAATTCAGAATATTAAAAAATACTTGAAAAAAGTTACATAATGTGGTATAATTTACTTATATCGTTGAAATATCAATGATAGTAACTATGTTTCTCATGTGTAACTGCATGAATAATACAGCGCCAAATGGCAAGGAGGATACAAGATGAAAGTAGAAAATTTCATGAATAATATGAAAAACAGAATGGAAAAAATTTTCAAATCAGATTTAATAAACATCTGGGAAGATGTAAAAAAATGCATTGAAATGTTACCGGATAATTGGGACATCAATGAGCATGAGGCATTACTGATTAATTACAAAACAGGAAAGGTCTACAATGTTGCTTATTGGAACCTGATGAGTTGGATTGACAGTACAGAAGAGTATGATTACTGTGGGGATAAATTAGATGTCAATTTAAATAAAAATGTAACTGTATTCGACTATGACCATGAAGTCGAAGAGGTATTTTTTGGATGTACAAACAAGCCGAAAGTTTTTTTAAAAATCAAAAGCTATAAACATAGCGATTTGGAAAAAAATGAATTATTCCTCGACGATATGTTGGGGTATGAAGGGATTAAGTCTAAAAAATTGAAAGGTGATGACAAATATGTAGTGTTTAAATTTGATTTGAGTTTTTTCAAATAAATAAGATTACTACTTTCAAAAAAGGTCATTTCTTAATGAAATGGCTTTTTTCTATTAGAAAATAAAAAAGTACATATATAAATTTTTAAATCCAAAATTAATTTAATTCAAAATTTTTCACATAAAATTCACAATTCCATAGTAAAATAATAATATTTGAAAGAGAAAGGAAAGTGAACATGTTACAATTAAAAGGAATAACCAAAAACTATTTATCAGGAGATAACGAAGTAAAAGCTTTAAAAGGAATAGACCTAGAATTTAGAGAAAGCGAATTTGTATCAATATTAGGGCAAAGTGGATGTGGAAAAACCACAATGTTAAACATCATAGGAGGGCTAGACAGATACACATCAGGAGACCTAGTAATTAATGGAAAATCAACAAAACAATTTAAAGACAAAGACTGGGATACATACAGAAATCATTCGGTAGGATTTGTATTCCAAAGTTATAACCTAATACCACATCAAACAGTATTAGCAAATGTTGAATTAGCTCTTACAATATCAGGAGTAGGAAAAGAAGAAAGAAGAAAAAGAGCAATAGATGCACTAACAAAAGTAGGATTAGGAGATCAAATAAACAAAAAGCCAAACCAAATGTCAGGTGGGCAAATGCAAAGAGTTGCAATAGCAAGAGCATTAGTAAATGACCCAGACATTTTGCTTGCAGACGAACCAACAGGTGCATTGGATTCAAAAACAAGTGAACAAGTAATGGAAATATTGAAAGAGATTTCAAAAGACAGATTAATAATAATGGTAACACACAATCCAGAATTAGCAGAAAAATATTCATCAAGAATAATTAAATTATTAGATGGAAAAGTTACAGATGATTCAAACCCATATACAGCAACAAAGAAAGATCTAGATAGAGCAAGAACTAAAAAGCAGAAATCAGGAAAAGCATCAATGAAATTCACAACAGCGGTACATCTAAGTTTAAATAATTTAATGACTAAAAAAGGAAGAACATTTTTAACATCATTTGCAGGTTCAATAGGAATAATAGGAATTGCATTAATACTTTCATTATCAAACGGTATGCAATCATATATTAACAAAGTAGAAGAAGACACATTATCATCATATCCAATAACAATTGAAGAATCATCAATTGATATGACAAGTATGATGGAAGCAATGATGGGAAAAAATGATGGAGAAGAACATGATAATGACAAAATATATTCAAGAGCAATTATGGGAGATATGCTAGAAACACTATCAAGTAAAGTACAAACTAATAACTTGAAAGAATTTAAAGAGTTTGTAGAAAATGGCGATAGTGATATTAAAAATTATATAAATGCAATTCAATATGGATATAATTTAGATTTGAACATTTATAAAGAAAAAGAAGATGGAAGTGCATATAAAGTAAACCCAAGTTCAGTATTAGAAAAAATAGGATTTGGAGATATGGTAAAAGCACAAGAACAATCAAGTTCAATAATGTCATCAAGTAGTGGGCTTGCAATGGCAGAAACCGATGTGTGGACAGAAATGCTTGATAACAAAGATTTAATAGATTCACAATATAATGTATTAGCGGGAAGAATGCCAGAAAAATATAATGAAGTTGTATTAATAGCAGATAAAAATAACGAAGTAAGTGATTATACATTATATTCATTAGGAATAAAAGATGTTTCAGAACTTGGAAATGCAATGGAAAAATTGAAGAATGGAGAAGAAATAAAAACAAATGACGAGAAAAACAGTTATTCCTATGATGAACTTTTAAATTATAAATTTAAAGTATTATTAAATACAGATTATTACAAAAAGGTTGGAAATGTATGGCAAGATATGACAAATGATGAAGACTATATGAAGCAAATAGTAGATAAAGCAGAGGAAATACAAATTGTAGGAATTATCAAACCAAATGAAAATACAGTTACATCATCTTCAGCTGGTTTAATTGGATATAATAAAGAATTAAAAGAATATGTTATAAACAAAGTTAATGAGGCAGAAATAGTAAAAGAACAAAAAGCTAATCCAGAAATAAATGTATTTACAGGTATCAAATTCCCTGAAAATACAAATGGAACATTTGATTATACACAATTATCAGATGAACAAAAAGCTTACATGGCAACACTTTCAGAAGCAGAACTTGCTCAATTAATGCAAACATACTCTAATAATGCATCAGCAACTTATGATAATAATTTGAATCAATTAGGTGTAGTAGATTTAGATAATCCATCAACAATAAATTTATACCCTAAAGATTTTGAATCAAAAGATAAAATTGCAGACATTATAACAGATTACAATAATAAGCAAACAGAACAAGGAAAAGAAGAAAATGTTATTAATTACACAGATTTAGTAGGAATTATGATGAGTTCTGTATCTACTATAATTAATGTAATTAGTTATGTATTAATTGCATTTGTTGGAATTTCTTTGGTAGTTTCATCAATAATGATAGGAATTATAACATATATTTCAGTACTTGAGAGAACTAAAGAAATTGGTATTTTACGTAGTATAGGAGCTTCTAAAAAAGATGTTTCTAGAGTATTTAATGCAGAAACATTACTTGTTGGTTTAGTTGCAGGTTTAATTGGTATTGGTGTAACATTATTAATAGATATTCCAATTAATATTGTAATTGAACATTTAGTTAGCATTTCTGGCATTGCTAAGCTTCCTTGGGTTGGAGGAATTATTTTAGTTGCTATTAGTGTTGGATTGACTATGCTTGCAGGTTTAATTCCAGCTAAATTTGCTGCTAAACGTGATCCAGTTGAAGCTTTAAGAACTGAATAGAAAAACAAAAAAGATATATTTCTTAAAGATTGAAATATGTCTTTTTTCAAATTTCAATCTTATTTCAAGGTTTTGAGGGTATATTAGTATTATCAAAATCGAAAGTGAGGGAAAAATTATGAAAAGAAGTATTAAAAATTTAATTATAATTGAAATGATAATATTTACAGGAGTATGCAGTTATTTTACAATGAAGGATGTTAAAGAAAGTAGTAGTAATGAAATACCAAATGAAGTACAAGATAATATACCACAAAAAGGAATGCAACAAAATAATAATGAAAATAGTGGAGTACCAGAAAAACCATCAAATAACAGTAATGGAAACATGCAAAAGCCAAATAATGATATGAATTCAAATTCAGCACAACAACAAAATACTCCACAAGAAATACCAAGTGATATGAATCAAGAACAAGGAGAATCTAGCAAATCTGGGAGTAGTATAAGAACTATACACTATATAATGTTTGGTGTAGAAGGGTTTGTAGGAAGTGTATTGATAGCATATTTAATAATGTCTAAATTTAATAAACTAACATTTGCAGAAACAATGGGACAATCAGGAGAATTGATAATATTTGTTATACTTACAATTGTGATTACTGTAATATTGACAACAGCACAAATATTTATAACACAAAAAGCTTTTGTAATGCAAAATAATAGTACAACTAATAATAGTCAAATTATGGGACCTGGCGGAATGGATTCATCGTCAGAATCAGTTGCTCAAACAGGAGCAACTGAAGTCGATGGGGAAACAACTACATTAGCAAGTGATTATACAACATCTAATGCTGATGAAAGTGCTATATTAGTCGAAAATGGAGGAAATGCAATTGTTGATGGAGCAACAGTTAATAAAAGTAGTGGAGATAGTTCAAACACGGAAAATTCGGAATTTTATGGAGTTAATTCAGGAATTTTAGTAACTAAAAATTCTACTGCTACAATAAAAAATGCTACAATATCAACAAATGCAAAAGGAAGTAATGCTGTTTTTTCAACAGGAGAAGACTCAAAAATTTATATTAGTAATTCAACAATAAATACGACAGGGAGTAGTTCATCAAGAGGTTTAGATGCAACTTATGGTGGATATATTGAAGCTGACAATGTAAATATTACAACACAAGGAGGAAGTTGTGCAACTTTAGCAACAGATAGAGGAGAAGGAACCGTAATTGCCAAAAATTCAAAATTAGAAACTAATGGAACAGGTTCACCTGTTATATATTCAACAGGAGATATAAGTATTGAAAATACAGAAGGTACAGCCAATAGCTCTCAAATGGTAGTAATAGAAGGAAAAAACTCAGCAACTGTAACAAATTCAACACTAACTGCTAGTGCAACAGGTAATAGAGGAGATACGGACCAGGCTGGTATTATGATTTATCAATCAATGTCAGGAGATGCTGGAGAAGGAACTGGAATATTTACTGCTACTAATTCAAACTTGAGTATTCAAACAGATTCAAAATATTACAAAACTGCACCTATGTTTTTTGTGACAAATACCAATGCAGTTGTTAATTTAACAAATACAAAGTTGAATTTTGGAAGTAATATACTTGTAAGTTGTAAAGGAACTTCTGAATGGGGGAAAAGCGGTTCAAATGGAGGAAATTTAACTTTAAATGCAACAAATCAAACCTTGACGGGAAATATTGAAATTGATAATATTTCATCTTTAATAATGAATTTAACTTCATCATCAAGTTATGAAGGTACTATAAATGCAGAAAATTCTGCTAAAAGTATTTCTTTAAAATTAGATGATAGCTCAAAAATTACTTTAACAGGAGATTCTTATGTTTATTCTTTAGATGACGAGGATTCATCTTATAGTAATATCAATTTTAATGGCTATAAGTTGTATGTTAATGGTAATGCAATAAACTAAATAGAAAGTTTTTAGATAGTAAAAATAGAGTAGAAACCAATATTTCTGCTCTATTTTAAAATGTTTTTAATAATGTTAATAACTTCTTTTTTCATAATGTCATAATTAATTTGAGGATGTTTATGATAAACAATTTCATGACATAAATTATCTACAATATTAATAATAATGTGAACTTTTTCTCTAGGGTTTTCAAGCTGGATATTGTTGCTTTCAAGCAGATTTACAATTTTTTCAGTTGTTTCAAGCTCGAAATTTTTAAAAATAGCAGAAATATCACTATCTAAATGTGACATAGCATTAAGTTCCTCATGAGCTTTTTTGGAAATAGTATGAGTTTCTATAAATTTATCTATCATAGTATTTAAAAGTTTATCAAAATTATTTGTTTCAATTTTTTGGCTTTTTAATACATTAATCATAGGGAACATTATACTATTTGAGTATTGTTTTATACCTTCTATAAATATGTCTTTTTTATCATTGAAATATTGATAAATTATACCTGTTGAGACTCCTGCACTTTCTGCTATATCTGGAGTTGATGTGTTATAGTATCCTTTTTCGCACATGAGTTTAAAACCTTTTTCGATTATTTTATTTCTTTTTTCAATTGACCTTTTTTGAGTTGGAATTCTAGTCATTTTATGCACCTCTTCTTAGATTTTATTATACATTCATAAATGTGAAAAATCAAGGAAAGTATAAAAAATAACCCCTATATGGGTATGAAAAAACCTATATAGGGAAAATGATTGAAAATTTATTAAATTGCTTTTTCTAATTTTGAAATTCGAAAAGAATTATTTTTAACTTTTTCTTCTAATGATGTTAATTGAGTTGCAAATATACTTTTGTGTTCTATATAATCTTGTGTCATATCAAATAAAATTTTATATTTGTCAGTATATTCTGCTTCAAATCTTGTAAATGATGAAGCTAAATTAGTTATTAATACCATCATTTTTTCATGTTCTTCTCTGTTGCTTCCAGTTAATATGTCTATTCTTTGGTCAATAGCATCAAATCTTTTGTCGATAGCATCGAATTTTTTATCGATAGCGTCGAATTTTTTATCGATAGCATCGAATTTTTTATCAATAACATCAAATCTTTTATCGATAGCATTAAACTTTTTGTCGATTAAATCGAATTTCTTATCATGTTCTTCAAGTTTTAATGTAATTCCTTTAACCATATTCATAATAGCATCAAGTTTTTCGTTAATATCCATTGAAATCACCTCCTTAATAAAAAATATATAACAATTTTGAAATAAAAAATAATGAATTAAAAACCATAACAAAAGTATACAGTTAAATAGAGTATTTGTCAATATATAAAAATAAAAAAAACAATAAAAACTTTATTTTTTACATAAAATATGATATAATAAGCCTGTAACAATGAGTGTTTTGTTGAAAAAAGGAGACAACGAAATGAGTACAAAGAAGATTATGGAACTTGTACGGGAAAAAGAACAAGTAGAAAAAGACTTAAAAGAAATGAAAGGTTTACAATATGAAGCTTTTAAGACTTTGGGAAGCAAAAGACTGTTACCTCTTGAACAAATTAAAAAATCATGTGAAGAAGGAGGAGCTTGGAACAATATTCTCAACTGGCATTATGATGCTATTGAGCATTCTTGCTATTTTTCTCTTAGAAATCCAGAAATAATAAGAGAAAATATTGAAAAACTAAATTCAGTGATAATTAGCCGAAAAGAATTTGAGGAAAATCTTAGCGAAGCTAAAGAGGATATCCAAAGTTATATAAAATCTCTGGAAGAAGCTCGTGAAGAATTGAATCAAAAAATAGACAGTGTATATGATGAATTTGTTCAGAAGGAAACAGGAGAGTATAAGTGGATTTTTGAACAGCCATTTGTGAAATCAATTGTGCTTAAATTTTTAGAATACTAATTTGATAAAAAGTTGTTTCGAAGAAATGGAGGGAATTTAATTGTTCTCTCCATTTTCTATGATTAACATATTCCAGAATAGAAGTTAAATAGATAGAATGTGAAAAAACTTTCATATTCTATTGACTGAAAAATGTAAAAGAAGTATAATCAAGAAAAAAATAAAAGAGGGAAGGTTGAAAAATAATTACAATTTTGGCTATGTCAAATTTCATTTAAAACGCGGTTACATACACTACATATGCGCCCTTGCCTTTTAAATAAAACTTTCAGTTATACATACTGATGCTGTAACAAGCAAGCTTTAACAGCATCAGTGCTTGCCAAAATTTAATTCTTTTCCAACCTGGTTTGTGCCTTAAGAAAGGAAGAAGATATAATGAAAGAACTAATCAAATTTGAAAATGTTAAAAAAACATATAACATTGGAGAAAAAAGTTTCAATGCATTAGACGGAGTAGACTTTACAATAAACAAAGGAGAATTTGTAGTAATACTAGGACCATCAGGAGCAGGAAAATCAACACTATTAAACTTATTACGGAGGAATGGATACAGTAACATCAGGAGAAATAACTGTAAAAGGAGAAAAAATATCAAATTACAATGAAAATCAACTAACAGATTATAGAGCAGAAAACATAGGGTTCATATTTCAATTTTACAATATATTGCCAACACTAACAGTATTAGAAAATGTGCAATTAATAAATGACATAGTAAAAGAGCCAAAAGATGCAAAAGAAATTTTAAAAGAAGTAGGATTAGAACAACATGCAAATAAATTTCCAAATCAATTATCAGGAGGAGAACAACAAAGAGTATCAATTGCAAGAGCAATAGCAAAAAATCCAGTATTGCTATTGTGTGATGAGCCAACAGGAGCATTAGACTCTAAAACAGGTGTAGAAGTATTAAAATTATTAAAAAAGCAATGTGATGCAAATAATGGAGAAAATACAGTAATTATAGTAACACATAATAGTCTAATTGCAGAAGTTGCAGATAGAGTAATAAGACTAAAGAATGGAAAAGTAGAAAGCAACGAAATAAATAATCAACCAAAAAATATTGAGGAGGTAAATTGGTAATGTTAAAAAGAAAAATGTTTCGAGATATAAGACTTAACTTATCGCAATTTATCACAATATTTTTAATGATATTCTTAGGAGTAATGGTATATGCAGGTGTAAGATCTTATATGGAAGGTATGCAAAATACTGCAAATGTTTTTTATAGTGAGAATAATTTACAAGATTTAGATGTAGTAGGTCAAAACTTCACAGATGAAGATTTAGAAAATATCAAAAATATAGAACATGTAAAAAATGCAGAAAGAAAACTAACTATAACAGGAACAATGGAATCAGAAGAAGACAGAACATTGCAAATAAATTTTATAGAATCAAATGAAATATCAAAATTTTATGTTGCAGATGGAAAATCATTTGACAAAGAAACAAAAGGAGTATGGCTTGACGAATATTATGCGAATCATAACAATTTAAAAGTTGGAGATATAATCAAAATAAAATATGACAAAATGACTTTAGAAGAAGAAATTATAGGACTTGTAAATATTACAGACCATGTTTATGACATAAAAGATGAATCAGCAAGATTTCCAAATCATATTGATTATGGATTTTGCTATTTGTCAACAAAAGAATTGCCAGAAAATATGTCCATATATAATTATGTGATGGTAGATGTAGATAATGAAGAAAACAAAAACTATGTAAAAAATGAAATAGAAGATAAAGTAAAAGATGCAATTGCGGTAACAGACATAAAAGATGAGTTTTCGTATTCGTCTTATCAAAATGAAATTGAAGAAGGAGAGACATATGTAGGAGTATTTACAGGGCTATTCTTATTTATAGCAATCTTATCTGTTATTACAACAATGACAAGAGTGGTAAAAAAGCAAAGAATACAAATAGGAACATTAAAAGCATTAGGATTTAAGAAAACAAAAATAACAAATCATTATGTTGGTTATGGATTTTGGATTGCAACATTTGCAGCAATAGTAGGATTAATAGTAGGCCCACTTTTTATAGGAAACTTATTTATTGGAATGGAGATGTCATATTTTCAAGTTCCAAATGGAAAAGCAGCAGTTTCAAATAGTAGTTTCTTGGTTGCAATAGCAGTAGTACTTATAGTGTCACTTGTTACATATATCACATGTAGAAGTGAATTAAAAGAAAGTCCAGCCGAAACATTAAGAACAGAAATGCCAAATGTAAAGAAAAACAGCTTAAATATTACAACAAAAGGAATATTCAAAAAGATGGGATTTTCTTCAAAATGGAATATCAGAGATATCATAAGAAATAAAATGAGAACTCTTATGGGAATAGCTGGTATGGCAGGATGTTGTATGCTTTTAGTATGTGCATTTGGAATGCTAGATACAATGAAAAATTTTATTGACACACAATTTGAAAAACTATATAATTTTGACTATAAATTAACTTTAAAAAGTGAATATACAGAAGATATGTTAGATAAAATAACAGCTGAATATGGAAATAATACTTCTAAAACGCTAGGAATAGAAGTCAAAAATGGAGATACTAGAGAAGCGAATAACATATTTGTAGATGATAGTAATGGTTATGTAAGATTTATAAAACATAGTGGAGAATTTATGGAGCTTTCTTCAGATGATGGAGTATATGTTACAGAAAAATTAGCTAAAAACAAAGGATATAAAATAGGAGATAAAATTTCTTGGCATATTTATGGAGATGACAAATATTATGAAAGTGAAATAGTTGGATTTGACAGAGATCCACAAAATCAAAATATAAAAATGACTAGAAAATATCTAGAATCTTTAGGAATTGAATATAAGCCAGATGCTGTTTATACAAATAAAGACTTAAGCAATATTAAAGAAATTGATGGAGTAGAAATAATACAAGACAAACAAGCATTAGAAGATGGTATGAATAGTATGATTAATACAATGAAAACTATGATTATATTATTAATTGTTATTGCATCAATTTTAGGAGGAGTAATAATATACAATTTAGGAATATTGTCATTTACAGAAAAACAATATCAATTTGCCACATTAAAAGTACTTGGATTTAAGAATTCGAAAATTAAAAAGATATACATAAAACAAAATAATTGGATAACAATAATATCAATTATTATAGGACTTCCATTAGGATATTATATGACAAGCTTTATTTTTAAAATGGCATTAGCTGAAACTTATGATTTTAGCAGTTATATCAAACTGTTATCATATATATGGGCTATAGTTGGAACTTTTATTGTATCTTATATATTTTCTAAAATATTAGCTAAAAAAGTTGATAAGATTGATATGGTTACAAGTCTTAAAGGAAATGAATAGAATACGGAGGGATAAAGATGATTAAATTAGTATTAGTTAGACATGGACAAAGTATGTGGAATTTGGAAAACAAATTTACAGGTTGGACTGATGTTGAATTATCAGAGCAAGGAATTAATGAAGCTAAAGAAGCGGGAAAAGTTTTAAAAGAACAAGGATTTCATTTTGATGTAGCTTTTACATCTGTATTAAAAAGAGCAGAAGATACACTTGATTATATATTAAAAGAAATGGGCGAAGAAAATATAGAAATAAAAAGAAGTTGGAGATTAAATGAGAGGCATTATGGTGCTTTACAAGGATTAAATAAAGACGAAACAAGAGAAAAATATGGCGCAGAGCAAGTCCTATTATGGAGAAGAAGTACAAATGTAAGACCACCAGAATTAGAAGAAGCAGACCCAAGATATCCTGGCAATGATCCTAAATATAAAGACTTAACTAAAGATGAATTACCTAAAACAGAAAATCTAGTAGATACAATTAAAAGAGTTGTTGAATATTGGGATACTGATATAAAGCCTGAATTAGAGAAGGGAAAAAGAGTTATAATTACAGCTCATGGAAACAGCCTAAGAGGTTTAATAAAATATTTAGATGGTATGAGTGATGAGGATGTTATTAAACTTGAATTACAAACAGGTAATCCAATTTGTTATGAGCTAGATGATAATTTGAAACCAATAAAACATTATTATCTAAAAAATAAATAATTAATATAAACCTATGTATCAACACATAGGTTTTATTTATGCAATACTTGATTTTTAAATTAATATATAGTAAAATATGACTGCAAAGTAATAATACAAAAGCAAGAAAGGAAGAAAGATATGGAAGGAAAAATATCAGAACTATTAAAAGAACAAATAGAAAAAAGTGAATATCCAGTAGTTGGAGCAAAATATAACAATGAATATAAAAACTTAGATGATGTAGTATCAAGTGAAGGAAAAATTGAATTAATAGATATTAATTCAAAAGAAGGAATGAAAATATACAGAAGAACATTAACATACATAATGGGAAAAGCATTTTGGCATATATATCCAGGAGCATACATAACAGTAAATTACCAATTATCAAACTCTATGTATTGTGATATAGATAATATGGAAGTAACAGAAGAAATGTTAGAAAAAGTAAAAGCAAAAATGCAAGAGATAATAGAGAAAGACTTAAAAATAGAAAAAAGAACAATGACTAGAGAAGAAGCAGAAAATTTTTACAATCATACAAATACATCAAAAGGGAGATTACAATTTGATGTAGAAGAAAAACAAGATATTAATATGTATTATTGTGATGATTATTTTAATTATATATATGAAACAATTGCAACACATACAGGAATTACTAAAGTTTTCGACTTACAAAAATATAGTAAGGGATTTTTACTAAGATATCCAAGTAAACAAAATGTAAATGTATTGCCAGAATTTAAAGAAACTAAAAAACTATTATGGGCTTTACAAGAATATGAAACAATATACAAAGTTTTAAATGTTGGAACAGTATATAAATTAAACAAAACGGTAAAAGAAGATAAAATAAGATACTTAATATTATTATCAGAAGCATTACATGAGAAGAAGATTTCTCAAATAGCTGATAAAATAGCAAAAAGAAAAGGTGTAAAAATGGTTTTAATTGCAGGACCATCATCTTCTGGAAAGACAACATTTGCACAGAGATTAGGAATTCAATTAAAAATTAATGGGTTAAGACCTGTTACAATATCAGTAGATAACTATTTTGTGGAAAGAGAAGATACACCAAGAAATGAAAAAGGTGAATATGATTTTGAAAGTATTCATGCTATAGATATAGACCTATTTAATAAACATTTATTAGCATTATTAAATGGTGAAGAGGTAGAAATGCCAGAATTTGATTTTCACAAAGGTACAAAAGTATACAATGGTAATAAAATAAAACTAGAAAAAGATGATGTATTAGTAATAGAAGGAATACATTGTTTAAATGATGAACTAACAAAAAGAATACCACAAGAACAAAAATACAAAATATACATAAGTGCATTAACAGTATTAAATATGGATGCATATAATAGAATTTCCACAACAGATACAAGACTAATAAGAAGAATTGTAAGAGACAATCAATTTAGAGGATATTCAGCAAAAGATACAATTTCAACTTGGAACAATGTTAATTTAGGAGAGGAAAAAAATATATTTCCATTCCAAGAAGAAGCTGATAGTATATTCAATACATCACTAATTTATGAATTAGGAGTACTAAAAAATGAAGCTATGCCACTATTAGAAAAAATTAAAAATGATGAAGCAGAATATGCAGAAGCACAAAGATTACTTGAAATATTGCGTTATTTCGAGCCAATTTCTAAAGATATAGTTCCAAGAAATTCACTATTAAAAGAGTTCCTTGGTGGAGGAGATTTTAAAGGGTAGATAAAGTTTGACAAAAGGGAGATAAAAATGTTAGAAAAAAGTAAATTTACCAAAATTGATGAAGAGTTCATATGCGAAAACTGCGGTAAAATGGTTCCTAAATTAGGGTATACATGTAGGAACCATTGCCCATATTGTTTGCACTCTAAACATTTAGATGTTAATCCTGGAGATAGGGCAGAAAATTGTCACGGAATATTAGAACCTATTGGACTTGAAACTAATTCTAAAAAGGGATATGTTATTGTGTTTAGATGTAAAAAATGTGGTGCAATTAGAAAAAACAAAGTTGCAGAAGATGATAATATGGATGAAGTAATAAGATTAAGTTGTCAAAAAGAACGGACCAATTATATAAAAAGAAAAAACGCTTTGTATTGAAGCGTTTTTTCTATGCTCTTTTAACTTTTCCGTTTTTTAAACATTTTGCACATACATGGATTTTTTTGATTTCTCCATCAACATCAGCTTTTACTGTTCTTAAGTTTGGTTTCCATGTACGTGGAGATCTTTTACTTATATGAGAACGAGTTATACTTAATTTATTTCCATGAATTGCAGTTTTTTCACAAATTTCACATTTTGCCATGATTAAATACACCTCCTATTTTTATTTTATAAACATGACTAATACCTAGTTTATCATACAATTTATAAAAATACAAGTGTTTTTGAAAAAAATATCAAAAAGTCCATCAATGCAGTAAATTAACCCATTTTTCTAATATATTTCGAGACATATTAAATAAATTCAGTTTATCTACAGAGTTTTCAGCAATTATATTAATAGTATCAATTTGTGAGCCATTTAAGGAATAATTAATACTTCCAAGTTTTTGACCTTTAGCAATAGGTGCTTGAATAGAATCATTTAACGAAATTTCATAAGTTATATTAGATTCGTCTCCCTTTTTTATAAGAAATGATGGAGTGGTTTCATAAATTGCATTTACATTTGTTGAGGTTCCTTTTGACACGGCAATATTTCTTACAATATCATTTTGATTTCCAAATGATTTAAAAGAATAATTACTAAAACCATAATCAAGTAGTGTACTTGCATTACTAAAACGAAGAGCAGAAGTTGGTGCTTTCATAATAACTGCAATCAAAGATAGACCATCTCTAGTAGCAGAAGCAGAAAGATTAAATAATGCAAGTGAAGTTGAACCTGTTTTTAAACCAGTACAACCAGAGTAATTTCGAACCAACTTGTTGGTATTAGATAAAGCAGATTTACCATCTCTTAGAGAATCTGTCCAAATTGTTGAATAATTAGTAATAGAAGGATGATTCATTAATAATTCTCTAGACATTAAAGCTA
>CAKPKI010000020.1 GCA_934167135.1 uncultured Clostridia bacterium | reverse complement strand
TTGGTGAGCTATCCGCGACTCGAACGCGGGACAACTTGATTAAAAGTCAAGTGCTCTACCACCTGAGCTAATAGCCCGTATGCATGTACTGCACAACGCTTTTATATATTACACTATTTTTTTGCAGTTGTCAATACATTTTTTAAAATTTTTTAAAAATTTTTTCAAGTTATGATTTTATATCATATTTTTCGCCAATATATACTTATATTTTATGCATTTAATTTAGTCACAACTTCTTCTACATCTATTCCATGAACTTCACATGCTTCTTCTAAAGTTTCCATTTGAGATGCTGGACAACCTATACAATGCATACCACATTCCATTAAAATATCAGCTTTTTCTGGAGCAATTTGTAAAATCTCTCCAATTTTAGTATCTTTGTTAAATTTCATTATACACCATTCCTTATACAAATTTAGATTTTTAAAGGCAATCTATAAACCTTTAATTATTTTATCACAAATTTTTAAAAAAGTATAGACAAATTTCAAAATTTGTTGTATTATGTTTATCGAAAAGGCGGTGATAATTAAAAATTATGACTTTTAGTACCTTAATAAACATATTTTTTATCATTTATATTATTAGTTTTTTAATTACTTTATATTCAATTTACACTTTTTTTGATATAAAATTTTTTCATAATTTACAAGGTTCAAAATTAAAAATCAAACAACAAACACAAAACAGGAGTGATTACAATTAAACATTTAATTTTCATACTAATATTTTTAGCACTTATTTCTTTTTGTTTTTATCAATTATTCATACCACTATATAAAGCAGAAGAAGTTATAGTGATATTCGGTTTACATCCATCAGATATTTGTTATGATAACCCAATTCTTTGGAAATATATAAAAATAAGTTTTATATTTTTTAGTTTATTTTCTAATATTATTATAATAAATTCTATAATTTCAAGGTTTCAAATTTTTAAAAATCAAAAAACTGAATCAAAACCCACACAAGCAACTTCTAATTCTTTACAACTATTAATTGGTAAAAATTTATCTACTCAATCCAATATTTATATACCAGAATCTGGTTTATACCAAAATTTTTTAATAACAGGAACAATTGGTACAGGAAAAACAAGTTCTGCAATGTATCCTTTCACAGAACAATTTTTTAAATACAATTCTTTACATCCTGACAAAAAACTAGGTATTTTAATATTAGATGTAAAAGGAAATTATTTCAATCAAGTAAAACAATTTGCAAAAAAATACAATTTAGATAGAGATATTATTGAGATTGGTTTATCTTCAAAAATCCGTTATAATCCATTGCATAAACCAAATCTTAATCCAATAGTTTTAGCAAATAGACTAAAAACTATTTTATTATTATTTTCTGAAAATAATTCAGAATCATTCTGGCTTGACAAAGCAGAACAAATTTTGGCAGAATGTATAAAACTATGTAGACTCTACAATAATGGATATGTTACATTTATAGAATTACACAAATTAATTACCGAACCAAATTATTACAAATCAAAAATTCAAATATTAAAAAACTTATTTTATAAATCAAAATTTTCTCACAAACAAATTTATGAATTAAATACCGCCTTAGAATTTTTTGAAAAAGAATTTAACTCTCTAGATTCTAGAACTTTAGCAATTTTAAAATCAGAAATATCTAGAATAACAGGAATTTTTATATCAGATTATAAAATATCAAAAATATTTTGTGCTGAAAAAAATGAACTTAACTTTAAGGGATTTTCTTCAATGTTAAAACAAGGAAAAATAGTTGTATTAAATATGAATATTGCAGAATACAAGAACCTTTCAAAAATAATTTCGGCTTATTTAAAATTAGATTTCCAAACAGAAGTAATGTATAATTTATCACATTCAAAAGTAAAACCATCAGTATTTATTTGTGATGAATATGCAGAATATGTAACAAAAACAGATGCAGACTTTTTTGCACTTAGTCGTGAAGCCAAATGTATTAATATTGTTTCAACTCAGAGTTATTCATCACTAAAAAACACATTAAAAGATGATTCAGCAGTAAAAGTAATTACACAAAATTTAATAAATAAAATATGGTTTCGAACAGACGATATATTTACAATTGAAGAAGCCCAAAAACAATTAGGAAAAGAAGAAAAAACAATAATTTCTAAAACAATTTCTGAAAATGCTAAAGAAACAAAATATAGTTATATAACTAATTCATTAAATTCTCTAAATTCAAGTATCACAGAAAGCTTAAATACATCTATGCAAAAAGATTTTACCTATGATACTAACTTTTTTACACAAGAACTTGAAACATTTTCATCACTTACATTTTTGTCAGATGGTTTTCATATATTAAAACCTTCAAAAATGAAAATGTTTCCTTATTTTAAAAATTAAAATTTTATAGGTTTTTGCAAAACCTAAATAAACCAAAAGAAAGGTCGATTTTATATGAAAAAATTATTTTATATTTTACTTTTATCTTTATATCTTCTATTTATGCTATCTACTACAGTTTTTGGTGCAACTCCAAAACTTGTAACAAAATTAAATGATGCTTTTCAGGACATTGAAGGATGGATTATAAAAATATCCACACCAGCCGCAGCAGTTGCTGTTTGTACTGGTGCTCTTATGCGAAAATTCAGTTTTGGCGATGAAGAAAAAATTAGAACAGGAAAAAAATTGATTACAGGTTCATTATTTTCTTATGGATTCATACTAGCCATAGATTTAATATTATCTGCAATTCAATCATTAATTGGATAGGTGATTAAATGGAAAATAATTCAAATATTACTGCAAATATAATTGAAGCTATTAACACCATTCTAGGGAATCTATTTTCTTCAATCGATAATAATGTATATTCTGTACTTGATGATATAACTTTTATAAATTCAGATATAATTACAGACTCTTATTTTGAAAAACTACTTGGAACTTCAACCTCAAACGGTATATTACTAATCTGTAATTCTTTATTATTTGGATTTTTATTATATTATGCAATTAAATATCTATTTGCACATTTTACTTATCAACAAGTTGAAAGACCTACACAATTTATTTTTAAATTAATTATATATGGCATACTTATTAATTGTTCATACTTTTTTATTGAACAAATTTTAAATTTAGTTTCTACAATATCACTCTCTATCAGAGGAATAGGCGAAGATTTATTTCATAAAAATATATGTTTTTCAGAATTAATATCAGAATTAAATACCAATATTTCTATTGATAGCAATTCCATAGATGTTTTTTCTTTAGATGGAATTATTAAGGCATCTCTTACTATTTCTTTATTAAATCTAGTTTTTACCTATTCTTTTAGATATGTAATGATAAAAATTTTTATATTGCTTACACCATTTGCATTTTTATCTCTAATATTAGAAAATACTTCCTGGTTTTTTAAAGCATGGAGTAGAAATTTATTTTCTCTACTCTTTATACAAATTATTGTTTCTATTGTATTATTAATATTATTTTCTATGGATTATTCTTCTAACAATTTAATGACAAAATTCATATATATTGGTGCAATATATTCTTTAATAAAATCAAATTCTTTTGTACGTGATTTTATCGGAGGAGTTTCCACAACTTTTACTCAAAATGTGGAAAACATCTTCCAAAAATCGCATTAAAATTATTTTAGAAAGGAGCTTTTATGAAATTTATATTTCCACAAAACTATAGTTTTAAAAATAAGATTTTAGGAATAATTGATTATTCCACAGCATTTTTTAATATCTTATGGTATGTTTTTATTTTTGGCTTACTTCATTTACTTATACACAATTGGAATGTTAAGATTTTTTTATTTATATCTTTTTGTTTTCCATTAACAATATTTAGTATTGTTGGTTTTAATGGAGAACCTGTTATGTATGTACTTAAATATATTTTAAAATATATTATTCGTCCAAAATTGTACTTATACAAAAAATATTAGAAATAATATATGAAGCTGAAGCTATACTATAATGGTTTTTATTTACTTTTTAAGCTAGAAGTCCTTGAAATATAATCTTTGAATGAAATGACGAATGTGCATGGAAAAATTTTAGAAATTCTATGCAATTTTATGGTAAGAGTTCACGATAGTGGAAAGGACCCATAAAATAAATTAGAATTTCTTAAATTTTGTAATAAACCGAGAAATGTAATGAAAAGATTATATTTCAAGGACTTCTTAGTTTAAAATTAAATTTTCCTTTTATATATTGGCTTTAGACTTCATTTTTATAATTTACATGTAACATTTGCAAATAAACTTTTCATTTTACACTTGATTTTTCTCCATAAATTATGTATAATTCATTTTAGTTTATGGGGAATTTAGTTTAGACTCGAAAAAATCTAAACTGTATTTGTTCCTTTGGGGGGAGGAATAAAAATGAAATTAGAACAACCTGAAATGCCATTATTATTTTCAGAGACAATTGTTCCAGATATTTTTTTCGCAGAATATCTATCGCAAATGCCTTCTAACAGTGTAAAAATTTATTTATATATGATTTTCCTATCAAAATATAAAAAAGATATAAAATTAAATGACTTATCTAAAAAATTAGCATTACCATTAAAAGAGATAAATGATTCTATTTCTTATTTAGAAGCAAACGATTTAATTTTAAGAAAAACCACTGGTTATATCGTTACAAATTTACAAGAACAAATGCTTAACAAATTATATAAGCCAAATCTAACAACATCACCAGAAAAAGTGGCAGATGTTGCCAAAAATAAGGCACGCGCAAAAGTAATAGAACACATAAACAATGCTTATTTCCAAGGTATCATGGGTCCATCTTGGTATAATGACATTGATATATGGTTTACTAAATATAATTTTGATGACCAAGTTATGATAGCACTTTTCGATTATTGTTTCAAACGCTCTGCTCTTCATAAAAAATATGTACAAACAGTAGCAGAAGCTTGGGGAAATAATAAAATTGAAACTTGGAATGACTTAGATTTATATTATCAAAAACAAGAAAAACTAATAAAAATAAAGAAATCAATAACAAAGAAACTTGGAAAACAAACTCTTACTCAATATGAAGAAGCATATATAGAAAAATGGGTTATTGACTTTGGTTATGACTTAAACATTATAGAAATTGCACTAAAAAGAACAGTATTCAAATCAAATCCAACATTTGAATATTTCAACAATATTATTACAGATTGGCATGATAGAAATCTAAAAACACCAAACGAAATCCTTGCATTTATAGAACAACGTAACAAACAAAAAAAGGATACTAAAAAATTAGAAAAACAAGTAGCAAAAGCTTCTTTTGACCAAAGGCAATATGACAACTTAGCATTTTTATATGCAAACTCTGGAATTTCAACCACAGAATTTCCAAATAATTCAAATGAAGATGACTCAAGAGTTTCTGCTTCAATGTTTTCTAATATAAAAGGAGATATAAATGTCTAGTGAAATATTATCTAAACTATTATTAGAATATGACCAAAAAAAAAGAAAAGCAGAATTAGATTTAGACAAACGCAAACAAGAACTCTATCAAAAAATACCACGTTTACAAGCAATTGAAACTGAACTAAATATTTTTGCAATAAATACAGCTAAAAATATATTAACCGGAAATGTTTCATCTATTGATAATTTGAATTTAGAAGTTAACAAATTAAAAACTGAAAAAGAAAAAATATTAAAAGAAAATAATATATCTAATACATATTTAGAGCCTCATTACGAATGTAATATATGTAATGATACAGGATATATACAATCAGAAAACTCAGCATCAGTTTTATGTCCTTGCTTAAAACAAAAATTATTAGATATATCTTATAATAAGTCAAATATTTCTAAACTTAGTAAAGAAAATTTTGAAACATTTAATCTAAATATTTTCTCTGATAAAATTGAACCAGAAAAATATAGACTAAATATTTCACCTCGTCAAAATATTAATACAATAAAATCAAAATGTTTTGAATTTGTAGAAAATTTTGACAATCCTGATACCAAAAATCTACTTTTTACAGGAAATACAGGATTAGGGAAAACTTTTATGAGTAATTGTATTGCTAATGAATTAATAAAAAAAGGAAAAAATGTACTATATCAAACAGCACCTGTTTTACTAGAAACCGTAATAGATACAAAAATGAATAAATATAAAACTTCCAATCAAACTGATTTTTACAAAAATGTATTAGAATCAGACTTATTAATTATAGATGATCTTGGTACAGAATGTTTAAACAGTATGAAATTAAGCGAATTATTTACAATTTTAAATACACGTTTACTAAACTTAAACAATAAAGTAACCAAAACAATAATATCTACTAACTTAAATATTAATAATATTTTTAAAAACTATGAAGAAAGAATTGGTTCTCGTATTGCTGGTTTTTATGATATATATTATTTTTTTGGTAATGATTTAAGATTTAGTATAAAACACTAATTAGACAAAAAAGCAAAAATAAATATAATTTATCTTGCTTTTTATATAAAATTTTCTACAAAAAAGCCTTAGGCATATACCTAAAGCTTTTTTATTATATTTATTTAATCTTCTACTTCCGCTATCTCTGGAGTTAATGTTTCCATACTTACAACTTTTCCACCATCTGTTGTTCTCATTAAAGTAACACCCTGTGTTGAACGACCTAAAACACTAATATCTTTAACTTTTAATCTTATTATTGTTCCTTTATCTGTTATAAGCATTACATCTTCATCATCTGTTGCAATTCTTGCTCCAACTAATTTACCTGTTTTTTGAGTAACTTTATAAGTTAAAACTCCTTTACCTCCACGAATTTGCACTCTGTATTCATCAAGTTCTGTTCTCTTTCCAAATCCGTTTTCAGTAATTGCAAGTAATGTTGCTTTTCCACCAGCAATTATTGATTCCATTCCAATAACTTCGTCATCATCGTCAATTCTAATTCCAATAACACCTTGAGAAACTCTTCCTATTGGACGCACATCTTTTTCGTCAAAAGTAATACACATACCATTTCTTGTAACTAGTACAACATTGTCTTCTCCATCTGTTAATCTAACTGCTATAAGTTCATCATCTTCTTTTAATGTTATTCCTTGTAAACCTGTTTTGCGTGCAGAGTTATATTCACCTAATGCCGTTTTCTTTATTAATCCATTTTTTGTAGCCATTAACAAATATTTTCCTTCTGCAAAATTTTGAATAGGAATAACTGCTGAAACTTTTTCACCAGCATCCAAACTTAATAAGTTTACAATTGCTGTACCCCTAGCAGTTCTACCAGCCTCTGGAACCTCGTATCCTCTCAATTTATATAATTTACCTTTATTAGTAAAGAATAAAATTGTATCATGAGTTGAAGCAGTAAATATTTGTTTTACAAAATCTTCTTCTCTTGTTGCAATTCCTGTTATACCTTTTCCTCCACGTTTTTGGCTTCTATATGTATCTATTGGCATTCTCTTAATATATCCAAAATGTGTTAATGCTATAACTGTTTGCTCTTCTTTTATTAAGTCATCTAAGTCTATTTCACCTTCTGCTGCAACAATTTTTGTTTTTCTGTCATCTCCAAACTTATCTCTTATTTCTATAAGTTCTTCTTTTATAATATCAAAAACTAGTTTTTCACTATTTAAAATTGCTCTTAAATGTTCTATTAATTCCATCAATTGTTTGTATTCTTCTTCAATTTTTTCACGTTGTAATCCTGATAATGTCTTTAATCTCATATCTAATATCGCTTGTGCTTGAATGTCAGTTAATCCAAATCTTTCAATTAATCTTTCTTTGGCATCATCATAAGAATTTCTTATTATTGCAATTACTTCATCAATATTGTCAATTGCTATTCTTAAACCTTCCAATATATGTGCTCTTGCAAGTGCTTTATCAAGTTCAAATTGAGTTCTACGTAAGATAACATTTTTTCTATGGTCTATATAACATTCTAAACATTGTTTTAAAGTTAAAACCTTTGGTTCTCCATCAACTAATGCCAACATAATTACACCAAATGTATCTTGCATTTGCGTATTTTTATATAATTGATTTAATACAACTTGAGGATTAGCATCTCTTTTAAGTTCCATTACTATTCTTACTCTTTCTTTTCTGTCAGATTCATCACGCATTTCAGATATTCCTTCAATTCTTTTTTCTCTTGCAAGTCTAGCAATATTTTCAATTAGACGAGCTTTATTAACTTGATAAGGCAATGAAGAAACAATTATTCTGTGTTTATTTCCGCTCATTTCCTCAATTTCAGCTTCAGCTCTCATTATGATTTTTCCTCTACCTGTTCTATATGCTTCTTTTATTCCTTCTATTCCAAGAATCATTCCTCCTGTAGGGAAATCTGGACCTTTTATTATTTTTAATAAATCTTCATCAGTTACATTGTCATCATCAATTATTTTTATAACTCCATCTATAACTTCTCTTAAATTATGTGGTGGTATATTTGTTGCCATACCTACGGCTATACCAGAAGAACCATTTACTAATAATGCTGGTATCTTTGCTGGTAAAACAGTTGGCTCTTGTAGTCTATCATCATAGTTTGGCATAAAATCTACTGTATTTTTTTCTATATCTACTAGCATTTGTTCTGATATTTTTGACATTCTTGCTTCTGTGTACCTCATTGCAGCTGCACCATCACCATCTATAGAACCAAAATTTCCATGACCATCAATTAACATATATCTCATTGAGAAATCTTGTGCCATTCTTACCATTGCATCATATACAGATGCATCTCCATGTGGATGGTATCTTCCTAATACTGAACCTACTGTATTAGCACATTTCCTGTATGGTTTGTCTGATGTAATACCGTCTTCATGCATAGCATATAATATTCTTCTATGAACTGGTTTTAAACCATCTCTTACATCTGGTAATGCTCTTGATACAATTACACTCATAGCGTAATCAATATAGGCGGTTTTCATTTCTTCTTCAATGTCTCTTTTTATTATATTTTCATCTTGTCTTTCATCCATGCTTTCTACCTCTTTCTTTTTTCATTTACCTTTGTATTATATTACACTAATCCTTATTTTGCAAGGCTTTTGGGCAATTATTTTATGTTTTTGAGTATGAATTTTACACCATCTTTAAACCCTTCTTTATAATATAATTCACTTATTATATTCATTTTTATATTATTTTTTTCTTCTTTATTTTTAATTAATTTTATTCTTTCATGGTATTCCTTTTGTATATTTTCTTCTATTTCTTCAAATCTATTATTAAATATCTGGTTTAATATTTCATCATCAAACATAATTTCACCTCATATTTTAATTTTTCCTAAATTTTGTTTTTTATTCATTACATTTGCACAAAACAAATATATGCTTTTTGCTTATTATATGTTGACAATTTTCGCTATATAATATAAAAAAACTTGCGAGGTGAGCATATGCAATTCAATAAAGAAGATATTGAAATAGGAGAAAGATTACGCGGTATAAGAGAAAGTATGCACATGACAAGAGAACAATTTTCTGAAAAAATAGATATTACAGATTCTTTTTTAGGACAAATAGAAAGAGGAGAGCGTTCTTTAAGTGTAAAAACTCTAAAAAAAGTAGTAAAATATACTGGAGTTTCGGCAGACTTTTTATTATTTGGTAATCAATCTAACAATGAAACAATACAAAAAATAAATAATATATTAACTGTAAGTTCAGAAACTACATCTGACTTTATTTATCATATTGTAATGTGTTCAAATGAATTTTGTAAAAAATTAACAGATGAAAATAACTAAATTTTATATAAAATGCATACTTTATTAGGTATGCGTTTTATAATTCTAAATTCTGAGCCAATCTTTTTTTTTCTTCATTAATATCAAAGTTTTGTCCATTATTTTTAATCAAATTATGCATTGATTTTACTTTTTTTAATTCCTCTAAAACTTTTTCTAGTGGAATTATTTTTTGTGATTCTTTTTCAATATTTGAATATACTTTTTCCATTTTAGAGAAGTCTTTTTTCTCATATGCATCCTTCCATTTATCTATATATCCTTCTAAATTTTCAATATAATTATTTTGTTCTTTAAGTTCATTTTTTATATTATTTGTTATATTATTTAATAATATATTTTTTCCGTTTGTTATTAAATCTTTTGTATTTTTATTTATATAACCTTTTTTATAAACATCATTTACAACTTTATCTAATATTTTTGATATTGTATTTACAATATTTCCATTTCCTATAGCTTTATTTACTTGACTTATATTTTCAAAATTTTCTGTAATTACACCTGAAGAACTTTTTCCAAAATCTATTGCCGTATTTATTGCACCATTTATTCCATCTTTTAGCCCATTTTGAAATAAAGTGTTTTTTATATCAATTACTTGATTTTCAATAAAATCTGGTAAAATAGCTTTTAATCCAATGTCTATTGCATTATTAACTGTTTTTCCTATAATATTATTTAAAAAATTATTTCTATCTTTTTCTAATTTTATTTTATTATTAATTTCCATTACTCTTTCCTTTCTTCAATTATTTCTTTTTCAAAATCACTTGCATCAATATTTATCAAAATATGTTCATCACCAACAAAAGCTAGGCATTCTCCTCTTCTTAAAGATTTTATTTCTATTTTTTCTTTTTCCGATAAGTTTGAATATTTTGATAATAAATTAATATTTTCTTCTTCTAGTGAAAAGAATGTTTTTATACTTGAATTGTTTAAAATGCTTTTTCCGTAAGTACCATTTTCTAAACTAAATAAGTCTGAAATATCTTGAGTTATAGCAACACTACTCCCACCATATTTTCTAATTGTTTTAAATATTTTATAAATAAATTTTGCAACCTCTTTGTTTGAAGTTACTCCAATTAATCTCCAAATTTCATCTAAATAAATAGCTTTTTTTATTTTTCTATTTATTTTTATTTTATCCCAAAATAATTCTGTAAAAAGATACATTCCGTATTTCATGTTTTCTTCTCCAAGTTCATAAACATCTGCAATAATTAATTTTTTATTAAGTTCTATATTTGTATAATTATTAAAAAATTTTAATGAACCTTTTATAAAAGGTATTAGTTTTATTTTGAATTTTTTTGTTTTTTCATCATTAAAATTATTGTATAAATCTTCTAATATAGGCATGTCTTTTGTTGTTTTAAATTTTCCTTTTTTATATAGTGATTTATCATTAAAATTTATTTTTTTCTTTTTATATGTTTCAATCAATTTTTCTTCCAATATAGCTTTTTCTTCTTCATTTAATTCTCCAAAAATCAAATTAAAAAATCCTATTAATTTTCCTAATTTTGTTGCTAAATATCCATGTTCATTTTCCTCTATGCTTTCCTTTCTTATATCAAAAATATTTATATAATTTTCAGAAGTTGGACCTAATTTTATTATTGTTCCTTCTAGTTTTTTAGCAATTGTATTATATTCTTTTTCTGGGTCTATTACATATTGTTCTATTCCTAATAATGTATTTCTTAAAATAAGTAATTTTGTATAAAAAGACTTTCCAGCTCCACTTGTTCCAAATATACACATATTTGCATTTTTATATTTTGTAGTATTATATCTATCAATTAAAATCAACGAATTATTATACATATTATTCCCTATATAAATTCCTTTTTCTTCTACAATTGATGATGAAACAAATGGATATGTACTTATTAGACCAGATGTAAGAATATTTCTTTTTCCTATTTGTTTTAATTCTTCATTGTTTTCCATAAATGGCAAACATGAAATAAATAATTGTTCTTGCCTAAAATTTGTTCTTCTTGTCTGTAAACCTTTACTTTGCAAAATTCCTTCTATTTTATCAAGATTATATTCTAATTCTTTTTTATCTTTAGAAAATACATTTAAATAAATATACAAAAAATAAACATCTTCATTATTTATTTGAATTTCTTTTCTGATATATTTAGCATCATTATATGTAAAAGCAGCAATATCTATATCTTGTCTATTTTCACTTGCCTGTCTAAGTTCAACACCAACATTCCCTATATTGTAAGTCAATTCTTTAAGTATTTTGGTAGTATCTTTTTTTTCATAAAATATTGAAATATTCATATTTATATTGGTTTCTATTAATGACTTTAGAATTAATTCATTATATTCTCTAGAATAATCAACTATAATTATACCTGAATAAAAATAATCATCTATTTCTAAAAATTTTGGATTGTTCAAATTAATATATGATGGAGATATAAAATCTTTTTCTCCAAAAAAACTTTCTAGTATTTTATTGTCTTTTTTACTACTTACTATTTTTTCTTTTATATTATTTATTATATTCTTTTTGTTTTCTACATTCCTTTTAGTTTTTTTATTCTCTATATGTATCCCTCCCTTTTAGTCTAAAAATTTTTTTAAATTAAAAAATGAAAACAAAATATTTTTTAATTCATCTTTTTCACATTCTAAAACAATATTACCACACCTAATTAAACAATCTTTTATTTTAAAATATTTTTCATTTAAATCTTGAATTATATTTTCCTCTAAATTCTCTGTATTGTTTTTTATGACTAAATAAATATTTTTTGATGCAGATTTATTTTTATCATTTTTTTCCTTTATAAATTTTATATATTCTTCTGAATATTTTTTTACAGTTCTATTTCTTTCCTTTTTTGAGATATTTTGGATATTTTCCATATGATTACTTAAATCTTCTTTTTTACTTTGAATTAAAATTTGAATATCAAAATTACATGTTTTTAAAAAAACTTTATATGAATTTAAAATTGATTCTTTTTCTAACTGAGTTTTTAAATTATAATTTATTGGAATTACCTTTAAAATTTTTATATACTTATTTTTTCGTATCTTAATAATTCCCTTTTCTAAAATCTTTTCTATTGGCATCCACTTTTGTATAGATTTTATTTTTTATCACCTCCATAAAATTTATTTCCAATCCATTGCAAAAATATTATACAATGTTTTTTGCTTAATTGCAAGAAAAATCGTTCGACACAATTCGACATTTGTTATAAGTTATATGATTTTAATCAACTTGTTAAAAGAAATAACTGAAATATAAGGTTTGAATGAATTTACAAATGTACTTAAAAAAATTTTTAAATTTTTGAATATAAAAAAAATTTCTGCACATAATATGTGTATAAGGTTAATATCAGTTGAGTAAAGAGTGTTAATAGATTAAAAATTAGTTTATTAATATTCGAGCAAAGATGTTTATTGGTTCATTTTTATGGATTAATATATGTCGGCGATAAGAGTATATTATGTGTATGTAAGCTATATTTTATTTAAATTTTCAAGGATTATTTTTATATTTTATTATGGTTAAATTATATGTGATATATTTGAACTAAGATTATACTTGTATTATATGGGGTTATTACTAGTCCCTTGAGGATGAATATAGTTTCTACTAGTGCATTTATAGTCGAGCAACTGATTAATATATGTGGTATATAGTTTATTTGTATAGCAATATACATTAGATTAAACTACTATATATATTAGTCTGAGTTAAGATTGATATTGGCTTTATAGATAATAGGATTCCACAATTGATGGAATCCTATTAATTTTATATATCTAGATTTTTTACAAATTTTGCATTTTTTTGTATAAACTCTCTTCTAGGGTTTACTTCATCTCCCATTAGTATATTAAAAATTTCATCTGCTTTAATTGCATCATCCATAGTTACTTGTACTAATGTTCTTCTTGCTGGGTCCATTGTAGTTTCCCACAATTGTTCTGGATTCATCTCCCCTAAACCTTTATATCTTTGTAATGAAAGAGAATCTCTTGCTATACCTTTTGCTTCTAATTCGGCAAAAGCTTGATCTAAACCTTCATCAGTATAACAATAAATATCTTCCATACCTCTTTTTGACAATTTATATAAAGGTGGTTGAGCTAAATAAACATTTCCATTTTCAATTAATGGTCTCATATATCTAAAGAAAAATGTTAACATTAATGTTCTTATGTGAGCACCATCAACATCAGCGTCAGCCATTATTATTACTTTACCATATCTAATTTTAGTAATATCAAATTCATTTCCAATTCCTGCACCAATTGCAACAATTACTGGATTTAATTTATCATTTCCGTAAATTTTATCAGCTCTTGCTTTTTCAACATTAAGCATTTTTCCCCATAAAGGTAAAATTGCTTGGAATTTTCTATCTCTTCCTTGTTTTGCACTTCCTCCAGCAGAATCCCCTTCTACTATATATACTTCACATTCTTCTGCAACTTTACTACTACAGTCAGCAAGTTTTCCTGGTAATGTTGAAGTTTCTAATGCACTTTTTCTTCTTACAAGTTCTCTTGCTTTTCTTGCAGCTTCCCTTGCTCTTGATGCACTTACACATTTTTCCAAAATTGCTTTTGCTACATTTGGATTTTCCTCTAAGAATGTTGACAATGCTTCATTAACCATTGATTGAACTACACCTGTTACTTCGCTATTTCCTAATTTTGTTTTTGTTTGACCTTCAAATTGAGGTTCTCTAACTTTTACAGAAACTACAGCTGTAATTCCCTCTCTTATATCTTCACCTTGCAAATTAGAATCTTTTTCTTTTAAGAAATTGTGTCCTCTAGCATAGTCATTAAACACTTTTGTTAATGCTCTTTTAAAACCTTCTAAATGTGTTCCACCTTCTACTGTATTTATATTGTTTACAAATGTATGAATATTTTCTGTATATGATGTTGTGTATTGTATTGCAATTTCAACTGGTGTTTCTCCATTTCTTTCTATATATATAGGTGATGGATGCAATTTTTCTTTGTTTTTATTTAAATATTCAACAAAAGATTTTAATCCACCTTCAAAACAGAATTCTGCTTTTTTAATCTTTTCTTCATCTCTTTTATCTTCTATTGTAATTTTTAATCCTTTTGTTAAAAATGCAATTTCTCTAAATCTTGTTTCTAGTGTTTCATAATCATAGTTTCTAGTTTCAAAAATTGTATCATCTGCAAGGAATCTAACCCTTGTTCCTGTTTTATTTGAATCACCAATTTTTTCAAGTTTCTTTATTGTTTTTCCCTTTTCAAAATACATTTGGTATATTCCGCCATCTCTTTGTATTGTAACTTCTGTCCATGTTGCCAATGCATTTACAACTGAAGCTCCAACTCCATGTAGCCCACCAGAAACTTTATATCCACTGTCTCCACCGAATTTTCCTCCAGCATGTAAAACTGTATAAACAGTTTCTGCTGTAGATATATGTGTTTTAGGATGAACTTCCACTGGAATTCCTCTTCCGTTATCTTCAACACTTATAACATTTCCTGGTTCTATAACAACATTTATTTCAGTACAATATCCAGCCATAGCTTCATCAACACAGTTATCTACAATTTCATAAACTAAGTGATGCAATCCTCTTACTGATGTACTACCAATATACATTCCAGGTCTTTTTCTAACTGCTTCTAATCCCTCTAATACTTGGATTTGATCAGCTCCATATTCATGATTATACTTTTCCATATTAATTCCTTCCTTTCAATCGCACACTATTGGAAAAATTTTCAAAATGTACTTAATCTTTTTCTATTATATCTCCGTCTATAACATTATACGAGAAAAATTGTAAATTTTCAAGTCTTAAATTTTCAGTACATGTAATTATAACCTGAATGTCTTTAATATTACTTAAAAAACTTTCTCTTCTTTTCTCATCTAACTCAGACATAAAATCATCTAATAATAAAATTGGATATTCTCCAATATCATCATAAATAACTTGCAATTCTGATAATTTTAAAGAAAGCATTACAGTTCTATTTTGACCTTGTGAACCAAAAATACCAACTTCCTTCTTATTTATATATATAACAAAATCATCTCTATGAGTTCCTTTTGTTGTATATCCTTTTATAATATCAATTTTTCTTTTTGATTTTAATTCTTTAATAAAAGTTTGTTTAGAAATAGCATCAGAAATATATTCTATATCAATTTCTTCTTTTCCATTTGTTATATCTTTATGAATAACTTTTATTTTATTTTTTATTTTTTCTAAAAACTCTTTTCTATATTCATATATTTTTATTCCATAATCTATTAATTTTTCATCCCAAATATCTAATAAATTTTCATCTTTTTTTTCTGTTTTAATTTGTTTTAAATAATTGTTTCTCTGCTCTAAAGTTTTATTATATAATGATAATATATGCATATAATTTGGTCTTAATTGACTAATCATAATATCCAAAAACTTTCTTCTATTTTGAGGTCCACCTTTTAAAATATTAATATCATCAGGAGTAAAAATTACTACATTTATATTTCCTAATAATTCACTTAATTTTTTTATTTTAATTCCATTTAAATAAACTTGTTTTTTTTCACCAATTTCTATTTTTATATTTCCTGTTCTATCACTTTTTTCATAATTAATTTCTACAATTGTATTTTTTTTATTAAATTTAATTAATTCTTTTTCTTTATTTGTTCTAAAAGATTTTCCTATACTACATAAAAATATTGATTCAATAATATTAGTTTTTCCTTGAGCATTTTCCCCAAAAAAAACATTAATATTTTGATGTAATCTTATTTTTTTATCACTATAATTTCTAAAATTGCTTAATTTTATATCATTTATCCACATATTATTCTCCATTTGTGTATATTTTTTGTATTTTTTTATATTTTTTCGAATATAAAATTATATTACTAAAAAATAAAATCGTCTTATTTTTGATTTTCGTGCGTCGTTTTTTTTATTAATTTTTATTATTTTTTATTTTTTTATATTATTTTTATATTTTTTATTTATTTTTTAAATTATATATTAATTATTATAAATAAATATAATAAAATTATTTTAAAAATTTTATTTATTTTAAGTAAACTGTTGTAAAGCGTTTTTTATTTATATTAATCTCCTTTTTTCTTTTTTATTCTTTTTTTTTCTATTTTTTACTATTTTATTTGTTTTTTACTTTATTTTTATTATTTTTTATTTTTATTTCATTTTTATATTTTATGTTTATTAATTGAACTGTTATATAATAAAGATGGTCAGAAAAATTTCTGACCAAACTTCTATTCTTTTAACCTAATTGGTAAAATCATATAAACATATTCACTGTTTTCCACAGGTTTTACTAAACATGGGGAAATGTTGGTTCCAAATTCAACAAAAACATCTTCATCGTCTATTGCTTTTAAACTGTCTAAAAAATATTTTGGATTAAACCCTGCTTCTATATTTTTACCTTCGGTTGAAACAAATATCTCTTCTTTTGCTTCTCCTGTTTGGTTTGTACAAGATATTGTCATTTTTCCAATATCAATTGAAACTTTTACAGGATATTTTTTCTCTTTTTCTATAGAAGATGCAGATATTAAACTAATTCTTTCAAAACTATTTTGTAAATTATTTTTATTTACCTTTATTCTAGTTTCCCAACTATTAGGAATTACAGATTTATAGTTTAAAAATTCTCCATCTAGTATACGAGTTACTATTTTACAATTTTCCATTTCAAATAATGCTTGATTTTTTGCAATTCCTATCTTAATATGGTCAAATGAATCTTGAAGTATTTTATTAACTTCTCCTAGAGTTTTACCAGGAATAACTGCTTTAAAATCATTTACTTTTGTTTGTAAATATATACTTCTTAGTGCTAATCTAAATCCGTCTACTGCAACAACATTTAGCTTATTGTTTTCCACTTCGAATAAACAACCTGTGAATATTGGTCTATTTTCTTCGTTACTAACTGCAAATATTGTTTTTCTTATCATACTTCTTAACATATTCTGTTCTAAATCAATTGAATTTTCTACTTCTATTTTAGGTAATTCAGGAAATTCTTCTGGATTCATTGTTGTTAATTTATATAATGCTCCTTCACATTCAATTTCCAATAAATTATTTTCATTAAGTGTTATATAAATCTCTGTATCAGGTAATTTTCTTATAATTTCACTAAACATTATTGCATTAACTACCGTACTTCCTTGTTCTTTTATATCACATTCCATCACATATTCTATACCGATTTCTAAGTCATATGTTGTTAATTTTATTTCATTATCATTAGTTTGAATAAGTATTCCTTCTAGTATTGGCATTGTGGTTTTACTAGCAACACCTTTTACTACGGAATTTAGTGCTTTAAGGATATTATCCTTATAACAAACTATTTTCATTTTGCCTCTCTCCTTTATTAATTATTAATATATATAAATATTATTAGTAGTAATAGTATTAGGTACTGTGGATAATGTGGAAAACTATGTGGAAACATTTAATCCCTAAGAAAAATTGATGTGTATAACTTCGTGGATAAGTCCATTAATTTTCCACATTAAATTTTTGTCATTGTGGATTTATTAGTTATTAACATGTTATCAACACTGTTTCAACATCATGGTGTGGATATCCTTTGTATTGGTTCCGTAAGTAAAGATAACTTTTTTTTAACCAAACAATTGTCCATATGAACAAATTTTCAAAAACAGCAACTAAACTATTTATTTATCTATTGTTCACCATTTATGATTATGTTTTTCACACTTTCCACAATTAACTTTGTGTTGTTTTTGTCTTTTATTTCTTTTTCTATTTTTTTACATGCATGCATTACTGTAGAGTGGTCTCTATTACCAAAATCCTCACCAATCTTAGGGTAAGACATGTTTGCTACTTCTCTACATAGATACATTGCAATTTGCCTTGGAAAGGTAATTTCATTTGAACGTTTATTGCTAGACAAATCGTCTTTGTTAATATTAAAATATTTTGCAACAGTTTCTTTAACAAAATCAGACGATAGTACTTTTTCATTTGCTGCTTTAAATTCGTTTATTGTATTTTCTGCCAATTCAATGGTTATTGGTGTATGTGTTAATGATGCTGTGGCTATTATTTTATTAAATACACCTTCTAATTCTCTGATATTAGAATCAATTTTGTTGGCAATATTAGATAATATTGTATCTTCTACTATAATTTTTTCTTCTTGTGCTTTTTTTCTTAAAATTGCTAAACGTGTTTCGTAATCTGGACAAGAAATATCTGCTAATAATCCCCATTCAAACCTTGATTTTAGTCTATCTTCAAGAAATTGAATTTCTCTAGGTGGTTTATCACTAGAAATTATTATTTGTTTTTTATCCTCATATAGCGCATTAAATGTGTGGAAAAATTCTTCCTGAACTCTTTCTTTACCAGCTATAAATTGGATATCATCAATTAACAAAACATCAATTGTTCTATATTTATTTCTAAATACTTCGTTTTTATTGTCTTTTATTGCATTAATCATTTGGTTTGTAAATTTCTCAGAAGTTACATACAATATTTTTGCAGACCTGTTATTTTGCATTATCCTATTCCCTATTGCGTGCATTAAGTGAGTTTTTCCTAAACCTACTCCTCCGTATAAGAATAATGGATTGTAAGATTCACCAGGTTTATCTGCTACGGCGATTGCGGCTGCATGTGCAAAACGGTTATTATTTCCTACAACAAAAGTGTCGAAAGTGTATTTTTGATTAAGTGTTGTATTAGATATTTCAATATCAGAATCCTGAATATCTGAATTATTTGAAGTTATTATTCCTCCACTTTCTCCATTTTGTTTGTCCTCATCTGCAAACACAGAAATCGTCCAATCTTTATTTGTGATAAATTTGAAAGTATT
>CAKPKI010000019.1 GCA_934167135.1 uncultured Clostridia bacterium | reverse complement strand
GTGGATACATTGCCTGAATACTATGGAAATATAGTTAAAGAAGAATTAAACATTAAAGAAGTTGACTTAGGTGCAAATATGAATGAATATGTTCATTTTGAAATAAAACCAAATTTACCAGTACTGGGAAAAGAATATGGAAAACTAATACCAAAAATAAGAGAAGCTATTTCAAAATTAAATCAAATGGATTTAGCAAATAAGGTAAAAAATGGTGGAGTAGAATATATTGAGATTGATGGAACACAAATAGAATTAACATCTGAAAACTTGCTTATTACAATGCAAGGAAAAGAAGGATTTGCATTTGCTGGTGAAGGAGAAATAGGTGTAGTATTAGATACAACAATAACTCCAGAACTAAAAGAAGAAGGATATGTAAGAGAGATTTTATCAAAAGTTCAAAACATGAGAAAAGATAAAGCATTTGAAGTATTAGATAAAATAAACTTATATGTATCAGAAAATGAAATGTTAGAAGAACTTATAAAGAAGTTTGAAACTGAAATAAAGAAAGAAACTTTGACGGAAAATGTAGTATTTAATACAAAAAGAGATACCTATACAGAAGTTAGTATAAATGGAGAGAAATTAATGCTTGATGTCGAAGTTTATTAATGAAATAATAAAAAATAATATTTAATTCTTATTAAAGAATTAGATATTATTTTTTTACATAAAACTTGAAAAAAATGAGAAAAAATAGTACAATATAGAAGTAAAAAAATGAGAGAAAGAAAGGAAATGCGATAAAAGTGAAATTAACCGAATTTAATTATGAATTACCAGAAAAATTAATAGCACAAGTACCAATAGAAAAAAGAGATGAATCAAGGCTAATGATACTAGACAGAAAGAATCAAACAATTGAACACAAAGTTTTTAAAGACATAATAGACTATTTAGAACCAGGAGACTGTTTAGTAAGAAACAACACAAAAGTTTTACCAGCAAGGCTATATGGAAAAAAAGAAACAGGAGCAAATGTAGAATTTTTATTACTAAACAGAATAGAAGGAGACATATGGGAATGCATTGTAAGACCAGGAAATAAACTACACATTGGGGTAAAAGTAATATTTGGAGAAGGTTTATTAGAAGCTGAAATATTAGATACAATGCCAGGAGGAACAAGAAAAGTACAATTTAAATATAAAGGAATATTTAATGAAATATTAGAAAAAATTGGTTTAATGCCACTTCCTCCATATATACACGAAACATTAAAAGAAAATGATAGATATCAAACAGTATATGCAAAATATGAAGGTTCAGCAGCAGCACCAACAGCAGGATTGCATTTCACAGATGAATTACTAAAAAAAATTGAAGAAAAAGGTGTAAATATAGCAAATGTAACATTACATGTAGGTATAGGTACATTTAGGCCAGTTAAGGAAGAAAATATAGAAGAACATGATATGCACTCAGAACATTTTTATATAAAAAAAGAAGATGCAGATAAAATAAACGAAGCCAAAAAACAAGGCAAAAAAGTAATTGCAGTTGGAACAACTTCATGTAGAGTATTAGAAACAATAGCTGATGAAAAAACAGGATTAGTAGAACCAACAGAAGGAGATACAAAAATATTTATATATCCAGGTTATAAATTTAAATGTTTAGATGGACTAATAACTAATTTTCATTTACCAGAATCAACATTACTAATGTTAGTATCAGCATTAGCTGGAAGAGAATATATACTAAAAGCCTATAATGAAGCAGTTAAACAAGAATATAAATTTTTTAGTTTTGGAGATGCTATGTTTATAAAATAAAAAGATTATGAAAAGAGAAAGGAATATAAATATGAAACCAGCAGTAACATATGAACTATTACATGAATGTAAACAAACAGGAGCCAGAAGGGGAATAATACACACACCACATGGTGATATTCAAACTCCAATATTTATGCCAGTAGGAACACAAGCAACAGTAAAATCAATGACACCAGAAGAATTAAAAGAAGAAGTAAAAGCACAAATAATATTATCAAATACATACCACTTATATTTAAGACCTGGACATGAAATAGTCAAAGAAGCAGGAGGACTTCATAAATTCATGAATTGGGATAGACCAATACTAACAGATAGTGGAGGCTTTCAAGTATTTAGTTTAGGAGATTTAAGAAAAATTACAGAAGAAGGAGTAGAATTTAAATCTCACTTAGACGGAAGTAAGCACATGTTTACACCAGAAAAAGTAATGGAAATTGAAAATGCGCTTGGTTCAGATATAATGATGGCATTTGATGAATGTTGTCCATATCCATCAACATATGAATACACAAAAAATTCAATGGAAAGAACAACAAGATGGGCAAGAAGATGTATGGAAGCCCATAAAAGACCAGAAGAACAAGCTTTATTTGGAATAATACAAGGAGGTTTCTATAAAGATTTAAGAGAAAAATCAGCTAAAGATTTGATAGAATTAGATTTACCAGGATATGCTATAGGAGGAATAAGTGTAGGAGAACCAAAAGAAGAATTTTTAGACATACTAAAATATACAGCACCACTTATGCCGAAAGACAAACCAAGATATTTAATGGGAGTTGGAACACCAGATTATCTTATAGAATCAGCGATTGCTGGAATAGATATGTGTGATTGTGTATTACCAACTAGAATTGCACGAAATGGGACTGCAATGACATCTCATGGAAAAGTAGTGGTAAGAAACGCAACATATGAAAGAGATTGGGGACCATTAGATCCAGAATGTGATTGTTATACATGTAAAAATTATACAAGAGCATATATAAGACACCTAGTAAAAGCAAATGAGATATTAGGTGTAAGATTACTTTCAATACATAATCTAAGATTCTTGACTAAATTAATGGAAAGAGTTAGAATAGAAATAGAGAATGACAATTTAGGCACATTTAAAGAAGAATTTTATAAAAAATATGGTTATGAAAAATAGGAGGAGAATTCATGGAGTTATATGAAGAAGTTGAAAAAAAGGAAAAATCGAAATTACCTATGATTATAGGAATTTGTTTGATTGTATTAATAGTAATAATTATAGCAATAATAGGAGGAATAGTATATTTAAAAGGCTCAATAATGAAAATAACAATAGATGGACAAAAAAACAATGAAATTGAGCAATCAAAATTACTATATATTCCAGAAGAAGATAGTACCAAATTATATATTCCAATAAGAGAAATAGCAAAATATTTTAATTATGAAGATTATAGAGGAGATTTTATAGCAAAATCAGAAGATGATACAAAATGTTATGTGAAAAATGAAAATGAAGTTGCAATGTTTACAAAAGATTCTAATAATTTAATAATAAAAAGAGATGATTCTGATTTTGAATATATAACACTAGATGAAAAAGTATTTGAAAAAGATGGCAAATTATATACGACACCAAATGGAATAGAAAAAGCATTTAATACATTATTTGAGTATGATGCTGGAAAGAAAAATATACAAATTTATACAATGAATTACTTAAATCAAGTATATTCTAAAAAACAAAAAATTGATGGAGAAACAGTAGAATTATCAGAGGTATATTCAGATCAAAAAGCAATATTTGAAAACATGATGGTTATTATAAAAGATAAACAATATGGTGTAATAAATGCAGAAACAGGAGAGGCAGTATTAGAAAATAAATATGAGGAAATAAAATATTTGCCAGCAACATCAGACTTTTTAGTTAAAAGCAATGGAAAATATGGAATTATAGGAAAAGATAAAACGGCAAAAGTAAGAGTTACTTATGATGAAATTAAGATAATGGATAACAAAAATGGACTATATTTAGTAAAACAAAATAGTTTATATGGAGTAGTTGATACAAAAGGAAAAGTTATACTACAACCTGAATATAAACAGATAGGTGTTGATATGACAAAATATTCTGAAAGTGGAATAGAAAATCAATATGTTTTATTAGATGAGTTAATACCAGTAGAAAATTCAGAAGGTTTATGGGGAATATTTGGAATAAAAGGAAATAAAATAAGGGATTTTGAATTTTCAGGTATAGGTTGTGCTAACAATGAAGCAGCACAAACAAGCAATTCATATCCAGCAGTAGTAATACCTAGTTATAAAATTTTAATAGTAGAAAAGAATAAACGTTATAATTTGATGACAACAAGTGGAGAAGAATTAGTAAATAATTATGTATTAGAAAATGTGTATATGAAAAGTAATACAGAAACAGGTGAAAATACATTCTATATGGCATATAACAATAATAAAAAACTTATGAGTGTAGAAGAATGGTTAGCAAGCACAGGTAGATAAAATAAAATTGGAGGAATAAGAATGGCTACAAGAGATAAAAGTACATGGATAGTATTATTATTTATAATTGCAGGATTAGTAATAGGAGGATTATTAGGTCAAATAGCATCACAAGTTGATTGGCTTAGTTGGCTAGCATATGGACAAACATTCGGAATAAAAGAACCATTTGAATTAGATATGAATGTATTAAGTTTGACATTTGCGTTTTCACTTCAAATTAATATTGCAAGTATAATAGGATTAGCAATCGCAATATTTTTATATAAGAAATTATATTAGTATAAGGAGAAATGTGTATGGAAATAAAAGGGGAGAAAATTATAGAAAAAGGAAAAAAGATTCCAAAATGGATATTTGTTGTATATATAATATGCATTATAACAATAACAGGAGCAATATTCTCAATGAATAGAAGAAAAACAAATAATATTCCAGAAGCTATAAATTTTACAACAGATGGAGCGCTTGGAATGAAAGAAGGGCAATATGCATATTTAGATGTTCAAGGATTAACAGAAGAAATTGCAACATATGGAGATTCAGAAAATACTTCTGATACACATAATGATAGATATTGTATTGCATATAATGATGGATATTGGTATGTTGTAGATTTAGACTTTGAAACAATAGATGAACTAAAAGGTATAAAAGAATATACTTACTCAACTGATGATGATATTCAAGTGCCAGAGGCAATAAGAATTTACGGTATGACAGAAAAAATACCAGAAGAATTAAAAGAAATGCTTATTGATTATTATAATGAAGGAATAGAAGAAGAAAACAAAATAAATGTGGATGATTTTGAAAGGTATTTCGGAAGTGCATTATTAAATGTTAGAAAATCACCAATTAATACAACAATAGAAGAAATCATTATAATATTAGCAGTAATAATATTGATAGTTATGATAATATATAATATTTTAATATATATTATAAAGAGAAAGATAAATAAATACCTAAAAGTAAATAATTATAAAGAAGAATTGGCAGAACAATTAGATGATAATGTGGAAGAAAAACATTATAAAGATAAACTTATACTAACAAAGGATTTTCTAGTAGATTTAAAGAGCAATGGAGGTTTTGGAACATTTAAATATACAGATGTAAAATGGATACATATACATAGTGTAAAATATTACGGAGTTGTTACAACATCAACAAGTATAATTGCACATTTGAAAGATGGAAAAACAAATATCCAGTGTGTGAAAATAAAAGGTGGAACAACAGAAGAATTTTTGGAAATTTTTAATAAGATATGTGAAAAAGTTCCTACAGATTGCTTAAAAGGTTATACTAAAGAAAATCAAGAGGAATTTAAAGAATATAAAAAAGAACAAAGAAAGAAACGGAAATTAAACCGTTTCTTTTTACAATTTGTTGAAATAATAAAAACTCGGAATGAAAAATCCGAGTTTTGAAATATTATCTCTTTGAGAATTGAGGTGCTTTTCTTGCTTTTTTAAGACCGTATTTTTTTCTTTCTTTCATACGAGGATCTCTTGTTAAGAATCCGTTTGTCTTTAAAGCTGGTCTGAATTCTGAATTAGCTTCATTTAAAGCTCTAGCGATACCATGTCTGATAGCTCCAGCTTGTCCAGAAACTCCACCACCTTGAACTGAACAAATTACATCATATTTTGATAATGTATTTGTAACTGTTAATGGTTGTCTAACAATAACTTTTAAAGTTTCTAAATCGAAAAATTCTTCAATATCTTTTCCGTTTATTGTTATCTTTCCAGTTCCTTCAACTAATCTTACTCTAGCTATTGAACTTTTTCTTCTACCTGTACCCATATATACGATTTTATTTGACTTAGCCATTATTTATGTTCCTCCTTAATTAAAAATTCCAAATTTCTGGTTTTTGTGCTTGAAGATTGTGTTCGCTACCACCAAATACTCTTAATTTTTTTGCCATAGCTCTACCTAAAGAGTTATGTGGTAACATTCCTTTGATAGCTAATGTCATAGCTTTTTCTGGATTTTTAGCAAGCATAACTGAAGCTGGAGTTTCTTTCATTCCTCCAATATAACCAGAGTGATGTCTGTAAATTTTTGAATTTATTTTGTTTCCTGTTAATACAACATCTTTACAATTGATAACAATGATATTATCTCCTGTATCAATGTTTGGTGTGAAAGTTGGTTTATGTTTTCCTCTTAATAATCTAGCAGCTTCTGTAGCAACTCTACCTAATGGTTTATTTGCTGCATCAATTATATACCATTTTCTTTCAACTGATTCTTTTTTTGCACTATATGTAACGTTATTCATGGTAATATTTACCCTCCTATTTTAAATTTAATTTGATATATATGAAATTTAAATTAAAACCACCGGGGAGAAGTTTCATATTTAAATCATATTCTAACATAATACTAATCAATTTTAATACAAATTTAGCCATTTGTCAATAAATTTGCCAAAAGTTCTTGATAATTTTGGTATTTATAGATATAATTACTTTAGGTTTGTGATATACATATATATTAAAAACATTTCAGAATTTTGGATAAGCTAAGTTTTCCATAGAAAGTCTAATTCAATAAAATGAGCCTCTTTCAAAGATAAATGTTTGAACATCCCTCATTCTATTGAATAAGACTTTCTAATGTTAAACTTAGATACACAAAATCCTTCCATTTATTTTAATATATATGTATATCACAACAATAAGTAATTAATTGAAAGAAAAAACATAGAATTATTTATAGGAGGAATTATGGCAAAGGAAAAAAGAGCAATAAAAAAGGAAACATTTATGCAAGGTGTTGTAACAATAATGTTTTCACAAATACTGATTAAAGTTTTAGGATTAATATATACATTATATTTAACAAATAGAGATGGATTTGGAGATGCAGGAAATGCAATCTATGCAAGTGGATATCAAATCTATGCGCTATTATTAACTGTATCATCAATAGGAGTACCAAATGCAATATCAAAATTAGTATCAGAAAGACTCGCTGTTGGAGATAATAAAGGTGCAAATAGAATATTCAAAGTAGCATTAGTAACATTTGGAACACTTGGAGCAATTGGCTCAATGTTATTATTTTTCGGAGCACATGTAATCGCATATAATTGGACTCAAATACCAGAATCAGAATTAACATTAGTAGCTTTAGCACCAGCAATATTCTTTGTATCAATATCATCAGTATTTAGAGGATATTTTAATGGAAGAAGAACATTAAAAATAACGGCAAGGGCACAAACATTAGAACAAATATTTAAAACAATATTTACAATAGGAATTGTAGAAATAGTTGCATATGCAACATCAACATCAACAGAAATGATGGCAGCTGGAGCAAATGTAGCGACAACGCTTGCAACATTTTCAAGTTTTGCATATTTATTTATGTATTATAGATTAAAAAGAAAAGAAATAGGAAATGAAATTCAAAGTTCAACAAATTATAAATATGAAAATGTAAAAACAATAGTAAAAAATATATTAATGGTGTCAATTCCATTAACTTTAAGCTCAATAATGACATCATTTAATAAAAACATAGATTCATTTACAGTAAAGAGAATTTTAAGTACATATATGCCATCAGAAATAGCAACAAAATTATATGGACAATTAAGTGGTAAAGTAGATACAGTTACAAATTTACCATTAGCAATAAATATTGCATTTGCAACAGCCTTAGTACCAGCAATATCAGCAGCAAAAGCAAAAAATGATAGAGAATCAGCAACAAAAAGAACATCATTTTCATTATTAACTTCAATGTTAATTGGATTACCATGTGTAGTTGGAATGATAGTTTTTGCACAACCAATATTAAACTTATTATATCCAAATGCAAATGAGGGAGCATTATTATTACAACTAATATCAGCTTCAGTAATATTTTCTATATTAGACCAAACAATAAATGGAGCACTACAAGGGTTTGGGAAAGTAATGATACCAGCAACAGCATTGGGAATAGGGTGTTTAGTAAAATTGGTATTAAACTTAATTTTATTAAAAATTCCATTCTTTAATGTTTATGGAGCAGCAATAGGTTCAATTGCATGTCATGCAGTAGCATTTGCAATAGTATTTAATGTATTAAAAAAATATGTAAAACTAGATTTACCATTTAAAAAATTTGTTTTAAAACCAGTAATTGCCACAACAATAATGAGTATTTGCTCATATACATTATATCTATTAATAAATCAAATTGGTATAATGCCAGAAAAATTGGCAACAATAATATCAATATTATTTGCTATAGTAGTATACTTAGCATCAGTATTAGCACTTAAAATTTATAATAAAGAAGACATATTTATGCTACCAAAAGGTGAAAAAATATATAATTTATTAACAAAAATGAAAATATATTAAAATTTTCTAAAAAAAAGAAGGATTTTGATTTATTTTGGAGAATAAGATAAAAGAGTACAGAATATTGCTATTTTAGGCGATATAGAGTACATAGACAAAATTTTATAGGAGGTAATGTAAATGAACAAAGCTGAATTAGTAGCAGCTATCGCTGCAAAAACAGGAGAATCAAAAAAGGCAACAGAAGCAACAGTTAATGCGTTCACAGAAGTTATTGCTGAAGCATTAAAAGGAGGAGACAAAGTTCAATTAGTTGGATTTGGATCTTATGAAGTTAGAAGAAGAGCTGCTAGAAAAGGTAGAAATCCTCAAACAAGAGAAGAAATAAAAATACCAGCATCTTTAGCTCCAGTATTCAAAGCTGGTAAAGCATTAAAAGATTTAATAAACGAATAATAATTTTAATATAAATATATGATAGGGAAATTTAGAAATATTCTAGATTTCCTTCTTTTTTTATATTCACATAAATACAATGTAAACATATAATATAATAAAAAATGGAGGAATCATAATGAAAATCTTAAAAAAGACTTTAGGAGTATGTTTAATAGGATTAGGAATAGGAATATTACTAGTATTATTTCTACCAACACTAGGGTGGTTATTTTTAATAGGAATAGTAGTAATATTGGTAGGGATATTATGGTTACTCTGCTAAAAGGAGGTTTACATATGACTATTGTTGTGAAAAAAGTTCCTAAATGTCTAAGAGGAATAGTAAAATTATTATTTGGAATTAAAGATTAAATAGTAAAGATTAATTGAATAAAAAACAAAAAAAAGCACATACCTTAATAGAAAGGTAGGTGCTTTTTATGAAAGAAAACCAAGTAAGTCCAGAAGTTGGAGAAGATTCAACAAAATATGGAGAATTTGTATCATCATATTTTGCATGGGTGCCATTGCCAGAGCAAAAAGAAAAAGCAGAAAATATGGCAAATATGACAAAAAAGGAGAAAAAACAATGATATATAAATTTACAAATAAAGCAAAAAAAGTTATAGAAATAGCAAATGATGTATCATTAGAGCTTGGTCATAATTATATAGGAACAGAGCACATTTTGTATGGGCTAGTAAAAGAAGAAGATGGGATTGCGGGAAAGGTATTAAATAATAAAGGAATAACAGAAGAAAAGGTAAAAGTAAAAATAGAAGAAATATTAGGAATAGGAAGGGAGATAAAAGAAACATTAGGATTTACACCTAGAACAAAAAGAGTGCTAGAAAAAGCATTTTTAGAAGCTAAAAGAATAGGATATAATTATATAGGAACAGAACATTTATTATTAGCAATACTAAAAGAAAGTGATTGTATTGGAGCAAGAATAATATCAGAATTAGAAGTGGAAATCTCTAAAATATATAATGAAATAGCAAAAGTAATTAATGAAGAGGAAACAGACAAAGAAATAAGTAAAGAAATATCAAAAGATAAAAGTAGTTATTCATTAACACCAACATTAAATCAATTTGGAGAAGATATAACAGTACAAGCAGAAGAAGGAAAATTTGATAATATAATAGGAAGAGAAAAAGAAATTGAACGAATAATACAAATATTATCAAGAAGAACTAAAAATAATCCTTGTTTAATAGGAGAACCAGGTGTTGGAAAAACAGCAATAGTGGAAGGATTAGCAGAAAAAATAATATTGGGAGAAGTTCCTGAAAATCTAAAAGAAAAGAGAATAGTGAGTATAGATATATCTAGTATGGTAGCTGGAGCAAAATATAGAGGAGATTTTGAAGAAAGAATAAAAAAAGCATTAAACGAAGTAAAAAAAGTAAGTGATATTATTCTATTCATAGATGAAATACATACAATAGTAGGAGCAGGAGCAGCAGAAGGTGCAATAGATGCAGCGAATATATTAAAACCTTTATTAGCTAGAGGAGAAATTCAATTAATAGGAGCTACAACAATAGAAGAATATAGAAAATATATAGAAAAAGATTCAGCATTAGAAAGAAGATTTAGTCCTGTTGATGTAGGAGAACCAACAGAAGAAGAAACAATAAAAATTATAAAAGGTATCAGAGATAAATACGAAGCACATCATAATGTAAAAATAACTGATGAAGCTATAAATACAGCAGTAACATTGTCTATTAGATACATTACAGATAGATTCTTACCAGATAAAGCAATAGACCTAATTGATGAATCTGCGTCACAAGTGAGAATGAGAATTTTTACAGAACCAGAAGAAATAAAAATACTAGAAGAAAAATTAGATATAATTTCTAAAGAAAAAGAAGAAGCAATATATAATCAAGAATTTGAAAAAGCTGCAAAACTTAGAGATAGAGAAAAAGAAATGAGAGAAAAATTTGATAATGAAGCAAATAAATGGAAAATAGCAAAAAATATGGATATTACGGAAATAAGAGAAGAAAATATAGAAGAAATTGTATCTAAATGGACAGGAATACCAGTTCAAAGATTAACAGAGGACGAAAATAAAAAATTAAGACAACTAGAAAATAAGTTACATGAAAGAATAATAGGACAAAATGAGGCAGTAGAAGCAGTTGCAAAAGCTATAAGAAGAGGAAGAGTAGGAATAAAAAATCCCAAAAGGCCAATTGGTTCGTTTTTATTTCTAGGACCTACTGGAGTTGGAAAAACAGAACTATCTAAAGCAGTAGCAGAAATATTATTTAACAATGAGAACTCAATGATAAGATTAGATATGTCTGAATATATGGAGCCTCATTCTGTGGCAAAATTAATAGGAGCTCCTCCAGGATATGTGGGTTTTGACAATGGTGGACAATTAACAGAAAAGATAAGAAGAAAACCATATTCAGTTATTTTATTTGATGAGATAGAAAAAGCACATCAAGATGTAATGAATGTATTATTACAAATATTAGAAGATGGACATTTAAATGATTCTCAAGGAAGACAAATTGATTTTAAAAACACTGTTATAATAATGACATCAAATATAGGAGCAAAGCATATTACAGAGAAAAAATCATTAGGTTTTGGAAAAAAAGAAGAAAATATAGAATATGAAGAAATAAAAAAAGAAGTAATGAAAGAATTAAAAAACGAATTAAGACCTGAATTGATAAATAGAATAGATGAAATAATAGTATTTCATAAATTAAGTAAAAAGGATATTAGTAATATAGCAAAAATTATGTTAAAACAAGTTAAAGATAGATTAAAAGTGCAAAAATATATAGTAGAAATTGATGAAAATGTATTAAATAAAATTGTTGAACAAGGGTATGATTGTAACTATGGAGCAAGGCCATTGAGAAGGGCAATTCAAAATATTGTAGAAGATAGAATATCAGAGGAGATATTATCAGGAAATATAAAAAAGAATAAAAAGTGGATTTTAAAATAATTATGTTAATTACCAGCATTTGCATTATTTGAAAAACTATGTTATAATTAAATAGGTTAAAAAAAATCAATTTATAAAAATAATAAAGAGGTGTTAGAATATGCCAATAGTAGCAATAATATATGTATTAATTTTTATAATATTTGCCTTAGCAGGATATGCTGTAATGCAAATAAAATTAGCGGGAATTAATGTAAAAGATTTTTGGAGCTTTATAGAAGCAAACCAAATTTTAGATAAATTATATGTATTTGCAAAAAAATACAATACACTTTCTCCACAACAACAAGTAGTATATTTAATGGAAGCGGAAAAAGTTTTTACAGCATTTGATAAAATACCAGATATAATTTGGGAAGATGAATTTAAAAAATATGATGAAGTTCTAAAAAAATACAATGAAATAAAAGTTGATAGATGGATGTCTTCTTCTAACTAGAAGATATTCATCTTTAATTCAATTGGAGGTAAATTAATGGAAGATAGGTATCAAGTAACCAAAAAAGCTGGAATGTATGGAATGATAGGAAATATATTTTTACTAGCATTTAAAGCAATAGTTGCATTTACAAGTAAAAGTCAAGCGATGATAGCAGACTGTATAAACAGTGCTGGTGATATATTTGCTTCTCTTATGACATTTATAGGAAATAAAATTGCAAGTGTACCAGGAGATGATGACCATAATTTTGGACATGGAAAAGCAGAATATATTTTTTCGCTATTTATTGCAATCTCAATGATAGTAGTATCAGTTAAAACAATTATAGACGCAATAATAACATTATTTAAAGGAAACGAGATAGCATTTTCATGGTGGCTTGTTATAGTATGTATTTTTACAATAACAACAAAATTAATATTATACATATATACTAAAAAAGTATATAAAAAATGTAAGAACATATTGTTAGAAGCAAGCATGCAAGACCATAGGAATGACTGTATAATAACAACATTTACATTAATATCTATACTATTATCATTAAAAGGAATTAATTGGTTTGACAGTATTGTTGGTATTTGTATATCTGCATGGATTTGTAAAACAGGAATAGAAATTTTTATAGAAAGTTATAATATATTAATGGATAAATCTGTTGATGATAAAACAAAAGACACTATAATGAATGTAATTCACACATATAAAGAAATAAAAAATGTAAATAATATTTCGTCAGCTCCTGTAGGATATCAATATATAGTTTTTTTAACAATTGAAGTAGATGGAAATATTACGACTATAGAAAGTCATAAACTGGCAGATAAATTAGAAAATAATATATCAGAATTAGAAAATGTATATAAAGCAATTGTTCATGTTGAACCATATGAAGAAAATGAGAGTAAATAAAAAATAAAAGAAGATTAAGAAAACTTAACCTTCTTTTATTTTTTGTCATCTTTGAACATTTCTTTAGCAGCACCTAAACTACTTAAGGCACTAGTTGCTTCAAATGGTATAAATACTTTATTTGCATCTCCTTTTGCAATTTCTTCAAGAGCTTCAAGTGATTTAATTTGAACAAGTTTTTCATCAGGGTCAGAAGACTTTATGGCATCATAAACCATTGAAATTTCTTTTGCTTTAGCTTCTGCAACTGATTTTATAGCTTGAGCTTCACCGGCTGCTCTACGAATTCTAGCTTCTCTATCAGCCTCTGCCTCTAAGATAGCAGCTTGTTTTTTACCTTCTGCAATAGTAACTGCTGATTGTTTTTGAGCTTCAGCTTCTAGAATTAAAGCTCTTTTATTTCTTTCAGCATTCATTTGTTTTTCCATAGCATCTCTGATATCAGCCGGTGGTGTAATATCTTTTATTTCAACTCTATCAATTTTACAACCCCATCTATCTGTTGCATCATCAAGAATTGTTCTTAATTTTGTATTAATTCCATCTCTAGAACTAAATGTTTCATCTAAATCCATTTTTCCAACTATATCACGAATTGTTGTTATTGCTAGATATTCAATACCTTTTTTTAGACTTTGAATTTCATAAACTGCCTTAGCTGGGTCTGTAATTTGATAAAATACAACAGTATCTATTGTAATTGTAACATTATCTTTAGTAATAACTCCTTGAGGTGGAACATCCATTGTTTGTTGTTTTAAACTAACAACACTTCTAACATGGTCAAAAAATGGTATTATTATTGTAAGACCAGCGTCTGCAACTTTATGAAATCTACCTAACCTTTCTATAATATACACCTCAGATTGTCTAACAACTTTGATTGATTTAACTGCTATGATTACTATTATAACAAGTAATGCAAGTAAAAAGTACATAATTTCCTCCTTCTAGCAAGTTTTGCTTGCTTAAAAATATTTTAAATTAAATTAACTAAATATTAGATGTTATATTTATTGGCTTTACAAAAGCTTTAACACCCTCAATGCTTTCAATTTCAATTTCTGTTCCTTTAGGGATATTTAATTGTTCTTTACTTTTAGCAGACCATACTTCGCCTTCAGCCTTGATTTGACCTGTTCCAGTAAGTGAATTAATATCCTCAACAACAATTCCTTTTTTTCCAACAAGTGAATAAACATTTGTTGGTGTTGTATCTTTTTTTACAATTTTATCAGCTAAAGGTCTTGTAGCAAAAATAAGTAAACCTGATAAAACAACAAACACACTAGTTTGAATAATAATATTGCTAGTAAAAAAGCTTATCAACATTGCAAATAGTGCAGAAACTCCTAACCAGAATATTAAAAAGCCCACAGTGAATATTTCTATAACAAAAAATACACCAGAAGCTATTAGCCATAATTGCCACATAATAAAACCTCCAATCGTGAAAAAAATTAAATTTTACACATTTATATTATACTATAAATTTTATAAAATTCAAAGAGATTTAGTAAAAATTATTGTAAAATTAGGAAAAAAATGATAAGATTGGAAAGGTCAAGGAGGGAAAATTATGAATGTTATTGAAATTCAAGAAATTATACCCAAAGAAAATATTTATATAAATGAACCAATGAAAAAACATACATCATTTAAAATTGGTGGACCAGCAGAATGTTTTATAAAAATAAAAAATGAAGAGCAATTAAAAGAAATATTAAAATATGCAAAAAAAAATGAAATAAAATTAACTATTATAGGAAATGGAAGCAATATATTAGTTTCAGATGAAGGAATAAAAGGAATAGTATTAAAAATCGAAATAGAAAAAATAAATAAAGAAATAAAAGATAATATTGTAAAACTAACAATTGGAAGCGGAATAAAACTTGGAACATTAGCACAAAAATGTTTAAAAGAAGATTTCACTGGGGTAGAATTTGCATCTGGCATACCAGGAACAATAGGTGGAGCAATAAGAATGAATGCTGGAGCACATGGAAGCGAAATGAAAGATATTGTAAAAAGCATAACATATATAGATAGAGATGGTGAAATACATACAATATCAAACGAAGAGGCAAAATTTGAATATAGAAAAAGTTTATTTTCAGAAAAAGATTATATAATAGTAGAAACACAAATTGAGTTAAAAAAAGGAAAAAGTGAAGAAATAAAAGAAAAAATGACAGAATATGCAAACTACAGAAAAGAAAAACAACCAATAGAATATCCAAGTGCAGGAAGTACATTTAAAAGAGGAACAGACTTTATAACTGCAAAACTAATAGATGAATGTGGATTAAAAGGGTATAAAATAGGAGGAGCTCAAATATCAGAAAAACATGCTGGATTTATTATTAATAAAGATAATGCAACAGCAAAAGATGTTCTAAAATTAATGGAATATACAGAAAAACAAGTATATAACAAATTTGGAAAGAAAATAGAAAAAGAAATTGAAATAATATAAAAAGAAAGGAAAGAAAAAATGAATGGAGTAACACACTGGTTAAAATCAAGTTCTAAAATGAAAAGATGGATATTTTTAATACTTTTAGGAATTGTATTAACATGTTATGGTATTGCAAAAATACTAGTACAAAAAGAAATGGAATTTATAGATGCTGGAAAAGTAATAGTAATATTTGTAATAGGTTTTACATGCATAGTATTAGGACTAATATTTTTAAACAAAAGAAATATGGAATTATTTATAGAAGCAACAGATGATAGAATGAAAAATAAAAAAAATGTAAATGTAAAATCTTTAATATTTGATAGAACAATATATGACAAAGGACCTAAAATAGTTGCAATAGGTGGAGGAGCAGGATTAGATACAGTTCTAACCGGAATGAAAAGATACACTGATAACATAACTGCAATAGTTGCAGTTTCAGAATATGGTAAACAACCTAATAATTCAAGAAGAACATTAAAAACAGAATTACCATTTGAAGAAGTAAAAGATAGTATAGCAGCACTTTCATCAAGTGAATCAAACGAACTAGAAACATTGTTAAATCATGAGATGATAAATGAAAATTTAAGAGGACTAAAATTTTCAGATATATACTTTACTGCAATGAAAGAAATATACAAAAATGATACAATATCAATAGAAAAAAGCAATTCTGTTTTTAAAATAACAGGTAAAGTAAAACCAGTAACCACAGAAGAAATGAAGATTTGTGCTGAACTAGAAAATGGATATATTGTAGAAGAAAAAGATAAAATACCAGAAATAGTAAATGATAAAATGACAAAAATAAACAGAGTATTTTTAAAACCATCAAACTGTAAGCCAGCACCAGGAGTGTTAGAAGCAATAAAAGAAGCAGACAGTATTATTATAGGGCCAGGAAGTTTATACACAAATATAATACCAAACCTATTAGTGAATGGAGTAGCAAAAGCAATAAGAGAGAGTAAAGCAATAAAAATATATGTAAATAATATTATGACAGAACCAGGACAAACAGACGATTACTCTGTTCAAGACCATATAAAAGCAATAATAGAACATTGTGGAGAAGGGTTAATAGATTATTGTATTTACGATACAGGAGAAGTAATCCCAGAATATATTAAAATGTACAATAGAGAGGGAGCAGATTTAGTAGAACAAAAAATAAATGATCCAGCATTAAAAAGGATAAAATTCATAAAGAAAAATATATCAACAATAAATGAAGGAAAGATAAGACATGACCCATATATGATTGCAGAATCAGCAATAACATTAATATGTAATGACATGAAATATCAAGACAAAGAAAGTGACCCAGCATATATAATGTTAAATGCAAAATTACAATCAGATAAAAGGATTGATAGACTAAAAAAGGAAAAAAGAAAAAAAGAGAAAAAGGCTAAAAAGAAAGGAATTAATCCAAACCAAAAAGATAGAAGTAAAAAACAAAGTAAATTTAGTGCTAAATATAGTGAAAGAATAAAATCAATTAAAGAATCAGAAAATAGAAGTAAAGCAAAAAATAACAGAAGATAATAATTAAGTTACATGGGAAGGAGAAAAAGGTATGAAATATTCCAAAGAAAATCTAAGTTTAGAAAAATCTTTAGAAAGAGAATGGATAATAACAAATGGTATAGGAGGTTTTGCATCATCAACAATAATAGGAGCAAATACACGAAAATATCATGGGTTATTAGTTGTACCAATAATTCCTCCAGCAAGGAGAAGGTTAATACTATCAAAATTAGATGAAAGTATAGAAATCAACCAGAAAAAATATGAATTATTCACAAATATAGGTAAAAATTATATATCTCAAGGATTTAAATACCAAGAAAGTTTTACAAAAGAAATATTACCAGTATTTGAATATAAGGTAGAAGATGTAAAAGTAACAAAAACAATTTGTATGGAACATTTTAAAAATACAGTAGGAGTATATTACAAAATAGAAAATGGAAATAAACCAGCGAAATTAATATTAGCACCAGTAATGAACTTTAGAAATGCACATGGAATAAACAAAAATCATATATTTGATGTAAAACAAAAAATGAGAGATAAAAAACTAGAAGTTGAAATAGACAATGGAAATCCTATTTATATGGCAATTAATGATGGAAAATATATAAAACATGAAAATGATATTTTTTACAATATGTTTTATATAGAAGAAGAAAAAAGAGGGTTTGAACCAGAAGAAAATCATGTTATTCCAGGTAGATATGAAATAGAATTAGAACCAAACGAAGAAAAAGAAATTTCTTTTATATGTTCTACAGAAGAAAATATAGAAGAATTAGATGCAAGAGCATTAATAATAAAAGAAAAAGCAAGACTAAACAAAGATTTTAATAAATCAGGACTTATAGACATAGTAAAAGAAAACAAAACTGAGAAAGAAAAACAAAGAGATGAATTAATAAAGAGTTTTTTAATAGCAAGTGACAATTTTATAATAAAAAGACCATTATTTAATACATATTCTGCAATTGCTGGATATCCATGGTTTTTAGACTGGATGAGAGATACTCTGATATCTTTCGAAGGATTATTTTTAGTACCAAAAAGATATGACAAAGCAAAGAAAGTATTGCAACACTGTATTAGAGATATAAAATATGGATTAATACCAAATACATATAGTGAAGATGATTATAGAACATTATATAATAGTGTTGATGCATCATTACTATTTTTTGAACAAGTTGAAAAATATTTAAAATATACAGAAGACTATAACTTTATAATGCAAGATATTTATCCTAAAATGGAAAATATAATAGAAAATTATTCTAAAGGAACAAATTTAGATGATAATAATATTTATTTAGACTCTGATGGATTAATAGTTTCAGGAACAGAAAATACGCAAAATACATGGATGGATGCAAAATATGCAGGAATAGCAGTTACACCACGTAATGGTAAGGCAGTAGAAATAAATGCAATGTGGTATAATGCGTTAAAAATAATGCAAAAATTAGCATTAAAAAATAATGAATTAGAAAAATCTAAAAAATATGAAAAAATGGCGACAAAATGTAAAAAATCATATCAGAATCAATTTTATAACAAACGTAGAAAATGTTTATATGATGTAATTGGAGATAGCAAAATTAGGCCAAACCAATTATTTTCATTAAGTTTAACATATCCTGTATTAAATCCAGCATCAGAAGAGGCAAAGAATATGTTAGAAACTGTTACTAAAAAACTATTAAACAATTATGGACTAAAAAGTTTAGCAAAAGGTGAAGAAAACTATGTAGAAATATATCAAGGTGATGGATGTAGGAGAGATTTTAGTTATCACCAAGGAATTACTTGGACTTGGCTATTAGGACCATATTATAATGCATTAAAATGTTTAGCAACAAATAGTAAAAATAAAAAAGATAAAGAAACATATGAAACACAATTAGAAAAGTTTATAGAAAATGTTACAACAACATTTTCTAGAGAAATAAACGAAAGAGGTTGTATAGGTAGTATTGCAGAAATATATGATTCTAAAAAACCATATTTACCAAAAGGAGCTATAGCACAAGCTTGGAGTGTAGCAGAAGTATTTAGAATAATTATGAAAAAATAACTAAAAGGGCAAAGGAACATAATTCTATTTGCCCTTATATAAGGAGTGAATATGTTAAAAATAGAAGAATTAGAACAACAATTAATTAAAGGACAAATAAAAGGAATATATCTATTATATGGAGAAGAAATTTTTTTATTAGAACAACAATTAAATAAAATAAAAAAAGTATTTGGAGAAGCAATAAAAGGAATAAATTATATTTATATTGACGAAAACAACATACAAGAACTAATTTCAGACATAGAAACTCCAGCATTTGGATATGAGAAAAAGCTGATAATAGCCAGAGATACAGGAATATTTAAAAGAGATGTAAAAGGTAGAAGCGGAGGAGCAAGTAAAGAAGTAAAAGACAAAATAAATAACTATTTAAAAGAAAATGTAGATATGATAAACGAAGCTGTAATCTTAGTTTTTGTAGAAAATCAGGCTGAAAAAAATTCTATATATAATACAATTGAAAAAATAGGGAATGTATGCAATTTTGAAGAACAAAAACCTTTACAAATAATAAAAAGACTAAAAAATATATGTAATGCTTATAAAGTAAATGTTGCAGAAAATACACTACAATATTTAATAGAATGTTGTGGTACTAATATGCAAGATTTAATAAATGAAATAAGAAAACTAATAGAATATGCTGGCGAAAATGGCACAATTCAAAAACAAGATATAGACAAACTATGTATAAAAAAAATTGAAAGTATTATATTTGATTTAACAGATAACTTAGGGCAGAAAAAAGTAAAAGAAGCAATGGAAGTATTATATAATTTAATAGCATCAAAAGAACCAATACAAAAAATACTTATTACACTATATAATCATTTTAAAAAATTATATTTTGTAAAACTTGCTATTTTTTATAATAAAGATATAGCTCAAAGCTTGCAATTAAAGCCAAACCAGATGTTTTTAGTAAACAAATATAAAACACAAGCTAAAGGATTTAAAACTTCGGAATTAAGAAATATAATAAAAAAACTTCAAAATTTAGATTACAAATACAAGATAGGACAAATTGATTTAAATATAGGCTTAGAAGCAATACTTTGTCGTTATTGCTAAAAATAAAGTAAAAATATCAAAATTTGATTGAAAAAAAAAGAGTTTTTTGATATATTGTAACAGAACAATTAAA
>CAKPKI010000018.1 GCA_934167135.1 uncultured Clostridia bacterium | reverse complement strand
CTAGGTCGTTTATATATCCATATGTTTTTAAATTGCGTTATCATAGATGTCCAAAAAGTTGTAGCTGTTTGTGTATGACCACTTGGAAAAGAGTATCCTGTGGCTGTTTGTGTTCTCAGTGATATCAAACCTTTTGTTCCAATTGGCCTTGGCATTTTTACAATGTTTTTTACGGCTACATTTATATTTAAACTTCCTGCTAGGGCAAATAATATTCTCTGACCAGCTTTTTTATTTATACACCAATATAACATAGCTGTTAGTACAGTTATTACAGGTACTTCTGTACATATAGTAAAAAATGTAAATATTCCTGTTAGTAATTCATTTCTTATACTCTGTAAATACATTAATATATCAAGTTGAAATCCCATAGTTTACCACCTTCCAATAAAATACTCATCCATATCTATTTTACATAATTTTTTATAATAAATATATAATTTTTATGATATTTATAATTTATATAATTTTTTTATAATGTTAAAAAGGAGCATAAGATAATTCTTATACTCCTTTTTATTATGTTCTTATATATTATACCCAACTTTTACCATAATATCAAGGGTTTTAGGAAATTTTTTCAAACATTTGTTACAATTATGTTACATTTTATAATCTGTTAAATTTCCTTCTCTCTAGCCTATTGGCTCGAGAGAAGGATTCTCTGTTAACAGGTTACGAAATTTATTTAAGCCAAAGTGCTATTCGCACTCCAACTGTATCAAAGCCTCTATATCCTTATTAGATTGCAAATCGTCAACATAAAACCTTTTTAATTATACAACGCATTCTATCTTATGTCAATTCTTTTTTTATTTTCTCTAAGGCTATTTTTCTTGCACTTATTCTATTTTTTTCTTCGTTTGATAATTCAGCTAAAGTTCTACCATCTTCCAATTCAAAAATCTCATCAAAACCAAAACCATTACTACCTCTAGCTTCTTCTGCTACAAATCCTGAAATTATTGCTTTTTTACATATTGTTTTTTTTCCATTTGATAATGCTATAGCTGTAACAAAGTTCATTTTTCTCTTTTCTCTAGGTATTCCTTTCATTTTTTCTAATATAGCCAAATTTCTTTCACTATCAGTCCCTGTATGCCATCTTTTAGTCAATACTCCTGGAAATCCATTTAAATATTCTATTTCTATGCCAGAATCATCTGAAATGCATTTCTTTCCATTTAATATGTTAGCTATTGTTTCTGCCTTTTTTATTGCATTTTCTTCAAATGTTGGTTGGTCTTCTTCAATATTTATATCAATCTTAAATTCTTTAATTGATACAATTTCAAATTCCTTTAATATTGCTTGTACTTCTAATATTTTTCCTTTATTTTTCGAAGCTATTACAATCTGTTCTTTATCATTCATTTATTAATTTCCTCCTTTTTTCTTTAATATATAAAAACAACCTTGTATATAAGGTTGCTTTTTTAACTGAAAATCCCATTTTATTCAATTACAATTTTTCGTTTTGTCTTTGGATTTTTTTGTGGTTTTATTTCTATTTTTTCTAGCCAAAATTCTACTATTAATATATCTGACATTTCAAAATCATATATCCATTCTGACTTAAAACAACTAGTACAACAATAGTAATCACTTTTTGCTCTTTTAGCAAAATCTATTAATGCACTTTTTGTTTCTCTTATGCTTCCTATTAATATATCATTAAGCTCATATTGCATTTCTCCATCATTATCTATTTCCGCAAATTTACTTCTGTAAATTTTTGCTTCTTTTTGATTTATTTCATACAGAATTGATATTCTCCGTGTTTGATACAATATGTTTTCTGGTAATTTGTTAATTATTTTTTCTATTGATTCCAAAAAATCCTTCCACAAAAATTCAACTTGTTCTTCTCTATGTTTTATTAATTTAGGTTTTATCTTTTCAGCTAATTCTTCTGTTTTTTTCATTTTTTTGCCTCCTCAAATTCTTTTGGAGGTGTGAAACCTCCAAGTTTTTAATACTTTTAGGTTCCCAAAAAAATATGCTATTAGATTATAGCATATTTTTTTATATTTGTGTATATTTTATTTAGTTTTTACTAAAAAATATATACTTTCGCAAACATCAATTATTTCAGTTATTAACATCATTATTCCAATAAATCTTGTTAGTGTAACAATTTCTTCAAATGGATTTACAATTATTAAAATCCCAAGTATACACATTAGTACTGAAGATACTAATAATAGTTCCCATTTATCTGCTATTGCTGATTTTAAATTAATTGCTAATTGAATTTTTACAATACTTTTTATAAAAATCCACATTCCAACCATTATTGGAAGTATAGATATAAATAATGTCTGATTACATATTATTATTAATCCTAATATTAGTAGTAGGATTCCCATAATTAATTCATTACTAAATGCTCTAATTTCTGTATTTTTCATCATATAAGATACTATATTTATAATACCATCAAAAATAAATACAATTGCAAATAAGGTTACAGCTGTTGATAGTGCAATTCCTGGTTTTACAATTAAAAATATTGATACAATTATTAATAACATTGATATTATTATTGATTCTTTTTCATACTTTTTTAAAAATTCTAAAATCATATTCATTCTCCTTTTTATTAATTTAAATAATTACCTAGTTCAATTAGTGCTTTAGCTGAAACTATATAGTCTTTTACAAAATTAAACATATAATTAGAAAGCTTTGATGCTGGTCTATCTAAATATAAATCTTTTACTATACAAATTCCTAATCCTTTATCAAATAACCTATTTATTCTTTTTCCTATTTGTATTAACTTAGCTTCTTTCATCTTTTTATATTGTTTTTCTGCATCTAAATGTCTTTCTTGTAATTCTTTTATAAATTCTTCAAATGTATATTCTCTATATCTATACATTTTATACATTTGTGCTGCATATTCCAATCCATAAATTGTTTGTAAATTAAATACCTCTAACATTTTAGCAAACTCTTCTGGTTTAAAATAATATATATGTCCTTGTAGTTTGTTGAAACTTTTCATTGTGTCTAAATATCCCAATTTAATATTGTTTAATATTCTTTCATGATTAAAGTCAAAAGTTCCGCCTAAATCCTCTGATGATGATATTACTTTTACATATATGTCCTTACTTATTGTTTTTTTGCTAAATCCTACACCTGCTATATCTGCAATTATTATATTTTTATAGCCTTTTTCTATTAACATATTTGATGGTATATTATCATATAATCCTCCATCAAAGTATTCTTCGCCATTTATTATTTGTGGCTTAAATATAGGAAAACATGAACTTGCTAATAAGTAATCCTCCATTTTTTCTTTTGGTATTTCGTTCTTAAATACTTGTAAAGGTTCTTTGTTTTTTACAGAATATGTAACTAGGCCAAAGTCTATTGGTGAATTATATAGTTTGTCCATATCAATATATTTTCTTATCATTTCTCTTAATGGTGTATTGTCTATTCCTTTTTGTTTTGTATAATCTGCTGCTAAATTAAAAATATTAGATAGGTCAAATATATTTTTATTGGTATTAATTCCATTAACATTCATTATATTATCTATTTTTATATTTTCATACATTTTTGCTGTTGCCATGTAATCAGCTTGTAAAAATAATGCTCCATTTAATGCCCCTATTGATGCTCCTACTATTGATGTTATTTTTATTTTCATCTCACATAAAGCTTTCCATATTCCAACTTCATATGCACCTTTAGTTCCTCCACCTGCCAGTACTAACCCATATTCTTTATCATCCATTTTAATAATTTTCCTTTCTTAAAACACTATTATTTTTTCAAAATTATTATATATCTTTATATTATTTTTTTCAAGCTAAAATAATAAATATATAATAGACTACATTACATGAGAATATTATATAAAAATCAAGGATTAAAATGCGTTTTTTAATCCTTGATTTTTATGTTATTTTACATATTCATTTAATGGTTTTACTTTAAAAGTTAGTTCTCCAAATTCACATGTTGGAACATATCCAGGTTTTGAATTTATAACATCTGGAATTCTATTTACTACAGAACCACAAGTTAATTCTACTGTTGCTGGCTTTGCTACAACTATTGTTGTATCTGGCTCTCCATATACAGTCCATTCATTTTTATCAAATTCATCTGGTGCATATACTTTACCAATACATTCACTTTCTATTGTTATTCCTTCTTCTGTTTCTGTTGTAACAACAGCACTCATTCCTGTTGCATCTCCTGCTTTTACTGTCATTCCTAATGTTGATGAATATAAATCTTCTTTATATGTTTGTGGTACACATTTTTGTCTTTGTGATTTTACTGTTAGTCCTAATTTTTCACATAACCATCCATTTACATTCCACATATATGATGGTAAGTATTCTCCACTTTCTATTATTTTTTGTCTTTCTTCATCACTTATTTTGTCAACTGACGCAACTTCTTTATCAAATGCTTCTAATGTAAGTCCAGCTCCATGTGCCTTTGCTAATGCTATTCCATATTCTTCTACATTATAACTTGAACTTCCTTTGATTTTTGTTATTTTTTGTGTTGAACCCGCAATTGATGAAATTAGTTGTCCCCAATATATATCTTGATATCCGCTTCCTGTAATTGTACAGTTATTTTTCTTTGCTAATTCATCTATTTTACTTGTTAATGTTGGATTTGAATTTTCTGGATAAAATGCTTCTTCACATGTTGTTATTGCATTTATTCCTAATTCTGCACATAACATTAGTGGATTTTCTAAATCTTTTATTAAACTCATTGTTGTTACTATTGCTATATCTGGTTTTACTGCTTGTAACATTTCTTTTGCATTTTCTGCACTTGTTACTATTACTCCTTTGTTTTCTGTTCCCAATATTTCTCCAATATCTTTTCCTATTACATTTGGATTTACATCAATAGCTCCTACTATTTCTGCTCCCTTTTCATACACATATCTCATTGTGTATAAACTCATTTTGCCTACTCCATATTGAACTACTTTAATTTTTCTTTCCATAGAAAGACCTCCTATTCTGCCAATTCTGGCTTGCAAAATTTTACTTTAAATTGCATTTTATGCAATTTATCGATAGACACATTTTATCAATATTGTTTCCATTTTTCAATATTTTATTTAAATTTTACAAGGTAATTCTTACTTGATAATGGTTTTGATAAAATTTTCAAAGAGTTCTTTGTATTAATTTAAAATATATCATTAACCAATAGTAGGTAATTTCATCGATTTCCATTTGTCAAAATAGAAAAAATAACAGCACATTCCACTATACCAATATTGTGAATGTGCTGTTATACTTAAATGACTTTATTACACTTCAGTTATCTGTTGTAATCCTCATTATATTTGTAAATAGGAGCCATATCCGAAACCATTATTGCTAAAAATTTGCTATTTATTGTGCATTCAATAACCTGGTCTTCTGAATAATATTCCCAGATTGAAACAATATTCCGAATAATACCTTTTCCGTCTGAATTATCACCAGCAAAAATTTCTGGTCCTTCTTCTACAAAGCGAGTATATCCAGTCTCATCTTTGTAAAAAACATCAAATTCCTCTGAATTAATAAAACCCTTATCAACAAATAATTCCATTAAATCTTCTGGTACTTTACTATCCATACCAGCCATTTGAGTTTTGAGCGTTTCTTTAGTTTCGGCCTTGCTTGCTGAAACTGTAGCCAGAAAAATGTTTTCCTTTTTGAAATGAGTTCCGATTTTCTGCTGATTGCTTACTGTCATAGTTATTCCTCCTTGGCAATTGCCATTCCTATATTAATTAGTAGTTACAAGCTGATGGATTGAGGTAAAAACAATTCATCTAGAGCTATTATAACTAAATTATACAAAAAAATCAAGTTGTGTAGAATATTTTTATGGAGTCATATGAAAGAAATGTGATAATGTATCTACAACTAATATATATACTCATCTGGATAGTACAGACAAAGAACATACTGCAAATATAATAATGGAAAAATTAAACTTAGAAAAAGAAGCTAGTTAAGAAATTTAATGTAATTTGTTTAGACATTTGTTTAGACATCGTGCAAATTGACAAAAAAATAATACCAAGGCTATTTTCGAGAGCCATTGGTATTACTGCACTTGGTGCCATCGAAGTAGTTATCTACAACTTTTTGGCTCTCTTGACGATTGATATAAATATCAATCAATTTATTAAAGTATATCATATTTTTGATAAAATACAATACAAAAACTAAAAATTTATAAAGCTGTTTCATAATTAAAAATAGTAAAGAGACTTGCTTACACAAATCTCTTTACTATTGAAAGCAAATTACTGGTATTATTTTCTTTCTTCAAGAATCTCAGCAAAATAACCAATTATTCTTACTATTGCTTCAGCAAAGACAAGTATCAACCCAAAGAAAATCAAAGCAAGTATCTGTGCCGTCGTACCAGCAGATTCGAAAGGTTCATATTGCGATTCCCAACCTGCATAAAAAAACAGAAACAGAAAAAATGCAATCTCTCCTATCCGAGCCCAAAATTTAACCTTATTAGCTTTCATGTTTGCATACCTCCTAAAATTATCTGGAGGTTTACACAGCCCCTCCAGAAAAAATAATAAATTTTCTCTAGACTTTGCTGTGTAAAGTACATTATATAAATATATTATAGCATATTTTTCTAAAAAAGTCAAATTAACATAATTTTATATTATTAAATAAATATAAATCTACTTTATTTTGTTCTGTTGATTCCATTTCCATAAGTTTAGCTATTGCAAACATTACAAGCTTATATTTAGCAAAGTTTATTAAAGTAGTTCTATATTCTTCATCAATATCTTTTAGCATACTATCAAATTTTTCATAGTTTTCTTTAGTATTATATATGAGTCCTGACCATTTGCTTTGGCTCATACATATTGCTAGCCTTAATTTATCTTTTATATCCATATCATTTATCATATTTATTAAATATTCAACTTTTTCATTTTCCATATTCTAATTACCTTCATATTAAAATCTTGTATCGTATTTCTTTCTATTATTTTTAGCATTATTTATTTCATCTTTTGGTTTGACTTTTCTAGCTATATTATTTGCAATTTCATTTTCATCATCAGTAAATATTCCATTCTTATATAAGTCATCACTAACAATTTTATAGTTATTATCTTTATCATAGCAAATTCTTTTGTGGAAATGTCCCATAATATTATGCCAAAATTCTTTGAATTTGTGTAATTGAGCCTTTATGCTTTCTTTTTCTTCTTGTAATTTGTTAATAATTTTATCTTTAGTAGATAATTCACCTTTTAAATTATAAATTTCTTTATCTTTTTCTTCTATTTGATATTTAAGTGAACTATTTTCTTTTTCTATTTCAAAAGCGCTATGTTCAAAATCTCTAATAGCTACATTTAAGTCATTAACACTTCTAACTGTTTTAGTGGTATCTTTTACATCTTTAGTAAAATTTTTGATTTTCTCGAAATCCTCGTTTGAAATAACCATATTATTTTTATTAAACTTAGCAGGTTTTAAAGTATCTAATATTTGATTTATATCTTTTGTTGTATTATCTAGTTTGTTAGTTTGTTTATTAGCTTTTTCAAGTTTTTTCTCTTTTTCAGCAAGTTGTTTTTTTATCATTCTATAATTGCTCATATTTTTAACATTAATATCTTGATTTCTACCTTTTTGTTTTTCTTTTAGTTTAATTTCCATATCATAAAATTTATTAAAAGACTTAATACAAGCATTTCTCATTTTATCTTGTATTTCAGTTAGCGTTGCTTTTGTAAATAATTTACTTTTTCCAACTTGTTTTCTCATTCCTCTAGTACAATTTGTAGTTACTGGAACACCTACAATATGCATATGGGGAGATGTTTCGTCAAAGTGTATTGTTGCATTTGCTATTTTTAAGTCTGGTACAATTTTAATTAAGTCCTTTACTTGTTCATTATATACATCAACCATTCTAAATCTATAGCTTTCGTATTTATCATTCCAAAAGTCCATATCTCCAAGCTCTATTATTATTTCACACGCAATATCATTTTGAGATTCACATACTTTTTTAAAATAATCTTCAATTTTTCTATCTTCACGAGTTTGTTTGTTATTATATTCTAGTCTTGCTTGTTCAAATTCATCTAGATATACTTGCTTAACATCATTTACAATATTATTTGTTCCATATATTGTTCTAATTAGTTCTGTTTGATTATCATAATCTCTCAAATTATGTTTGTTTACATCTGATAAATCTTTTGCATTTTGAATTGCATTATTAGATAGAGAAGTAGTGCCAGATACATTTTCTTTTGCAACTTTCTTTGCTAATTTACTTTTGTTTTTATCACTACCCAAGTGAAAAGAATATGCCAATTCTTGCTCCATAAAATCCCTCCTTTGAATTTTCTTCGTAGCATAGGACTTTGACATTGTCACAAGTCCTAACCCAGTGAGATTAAATTAAGTACACTTTATAAAAATTTGTATTTATAGACAGTTAAACAGATATAAAATTATAGTTCTAAAAGTAGTGAAATTGAATTTTAGGAGGATTTTATTATGGTAGAGATAACTTATCACAAAGAAGGAGATTATTTTATGCCTGACTTATATTTTGAAAAAGAAGATTACGAAAATGATTATATTATTGAAAAGTATGGTCATTTAAGATTAGAATATTTAAAAAATAATAGGAAAGCTGAATATATAATAATGTTTATGAACAAGACTTTAAGAAAACATATTGTAGAAACTGACAAACAAGCAAAAAGAAGATTTGAAATACTTATGAGAGAAATGTTAGAGAATAACCCTATTGATGAAAACTTGAAAAATACTGACCCTTTAAAATGGACTGGACTTATGAATAATTATAAACATTCAATTGAAGAAATTATTTTTAAAGAATTAATATATTGCTAAAACAATACAAGAGAGTTCACTATACAAATGGGCTCTCTTGTAATATTAATTATCATTGTTTAATTCCTCTAATAATAGCCTTTTAATTCTATCTACATCTGGAAATATTAGGTTTATTCCGTTTGGTTTTTAATTTGAAAATCCTGTTTACTTTATCTATTATTTGTCGTCTTGTTTCGGATGGTACTTGTAATGCTTTTCCATTTACTGTATCAATATGGTCTATGTATTTTGAAATTATTGGAAACATATTTTGTATTAAAAAAGCATGATCTCTACCTTTATAATTTCCAATTACTATTGTGTCACATTTTTTATATTTCTTTATTTTATCTTTAACAATTGCTTTATATTTATCAATTTTACTACTCATAGGAATAAACCACATTATTTCATTATTCTCCATTTTTATACAGAAATAATTAGGTCTTGTAGAATTTCCTTCGTGATTTTTCATCAACTTTTCATCATTAACAAATTCAAAATAATCACTTTTTATATGATAAACATATCCTTCTTTGATTTCCATATGAATCCTCCTTATAAAAAGTAAGTCCTTTATTCATTAATAGAACAAAGGACAATAATTTACGAAATGGTATAATTTATTACTCGCACCAACCACAAGCGAGAACATTTAACGAAATAGTATGATTTATTACTCGCACCAACTACAAGCGAGAACATTTACTTTCTATATTTATTATACACTGTCTAAAAAGTAATTGTCAAGGGACTTTGCACAATAAATATAGTATATTTTATGCAATTTTTATAAATTTTATGTACTATAATTTTTTATATTATTAAGTTGTCATATATAATTTTGTTAAGAAGTATATGGTTTAAAATCAAAATTAAATCCTATATATAGGTATTCTTTCATATTAAGAAAATTATTAATATCTTTGTTTGCAATAGGTGATACATCTTTTATTCTGCCTATTGTATTTTCACTGATAACTAAAGGATTTATATATCTTTTTTTACCTTTTACAGTAGTACAGTAAATATCTTTATTAGGTACATCTTTTTTATATACAGAATTTCTAGTAGCAGATTGAAAATTACTAAATGCATTTTTTATATAGGAATCATCACAAGTTTTAATTAATTGCATTACTTCTTTTTCTGAAAGATTGTATAAATCATCAATTGTAATATATCCTTTTATGTTCATAGATTTTACAATATCTGCAATAAATTGCATGCATAGTTTATCTTCATCTTCAATCCAACGAGGCCATAAATTTGAAATATCATGTATAAAATCTTCACATACCTTTCTGTCTTTAAATCCTAGTTCATCAATTCCATCTTCGTTTTTAAGTATTACTATATTATTATAATATTTTTCTATACTCTTTATATCAAATACTTTAATTTGATATAATCCACCAGATAAAGTATATTCAAGTCTATCTGCACTTAACATTGGAGCATTATTATCTGCTATCGGATAAATTTGATAATCAGAAACTTCTTCTATTTTTATATTATCTCTTTCTAATAATTTCATAATGCTTTTTGAATCTTTTATTATTTGTTCTGTTCTTTCCTCAGTTGCTTCTTGTTTTTCTGAATCTCCACTCATAAAATCAATACAATGTTTAAAAACGGGTGTTGCTATATCATGAAACAACCCTGAAAGGGTTTGCTTTCTATCATGTGTAAAATTCCATATAATTAATGCTACTCCAATACTATGAGTTAATACAGAATAAAAATACTTATCATTATATACTTTTGTATATAGTGTACCACAAGACTGTCCTATACCATCTAACCTAAGAATCTCTGGTGTATTAATATATTCCAATAACCATTCTGGAAATTCTGGTGACAATATTTTTAAATATTGCTTTACTTCTTCATTTAAATTTTCTAAATATTTTTCCATATCAATCTCCCATTTTATTAATTATTTACGCTTTTTATATCCTGTAACTCAAATCTATATTTTTGCCCATTTTTATTAACTTCATCTAAAAACATCTCATAAGGTCTTGCCCATAATTTATTATCTTCATATAGAGCTCTATAGGCAACCATTTTCTCTCCTGTTTCACTATGGTAAATGATATCTTCAACAATATACAAATCTCCTTTATAATGCTTATAAACTCCTTTAATTTTTAGTTCTCTCATTATTTTTCCTCCTCATCATTGTTTTATATACAAATTATAACAGTAATATTTACATATTACAATGAGAATGGCAAAATTTCTTGACTTTCGACACGATTCATGGTATATATTATGTGTATTCGATAGGAATACAAGAATATTGATGTCTTCTTGGGAATTATGAAATTCCTCAGATGCCAGGCGAAAACGAGTCGCATATAGGATTGCGAACTGGTTATTAGAAAGTGTGAAAAATTTAAAATAATAGTAAACTTGTCCAGTATTTATAAGTAATTAAGAAAGCCATGAGTGCAAAGTTCAATATTCTATTTACATACACACTAAAAAATGAGTACATATTTAAAACTCAAATTTTGTTTGAGCTTATTAAAATTGTATTCGTCGTGGGTAAATAGAGTATTGGTATGTCGCTTATGGTCTTTTTGTTGTGTATAAATTTCTGCCCTCTCTATTTATACAATCACAAAAAGAGCTTAATAATTTATTTTTGGTATGTAAATAAATTGTTAAGATGAGCAAAAGAATATATGAACGATATTAAATATATTCTTTTGCTTTGGCGAAGCCAAACATAAATTATCTATCGGATGATTAGATAATTTATGAGTCCTCCGCAAGGAGCCCACTGACACTTTCCAAAACGAAGTTTTGAAAGTGTCATAGTGGGTTACATACTTTCGCAAGAAAGTTATGTAACAGGCTCCCTTCAGTCGCTACTTGCTACCTACAGAAAGGGAAATATATTGGACAAGAACAAAACAAATTATTCAGTAGCTAGAGTAGAAACTTATACTAAAACAAGTATAACTAAAGCTGAACGACACAACGAGAGAAAAAATAAATCATATTCTAATATGAATGTTGATTTATCTCAAACGCAAAATAATATACACTACAAAAGGTGTGAAACTACCTATAATGAAAAATTAAAAGAGTTGCTTGATAAAGGACATGTATCATTAAGAGGTTTAAGAGAGAATGCTAAACTTTTTGATGAACTCATATTTGATATTAACTCTGATTATTTTGAAAAACATGGTGGTTATGAATTTGCAAAAGAATTTTACGAAAGAGCCTTTCACTTTGCTGAACAAGAAATGGGAGCTGATAATATTATATCAGCAGTTATGCATGCAGATGAATTAAATACAGCTTTAACAGAAGAATATGGAAAGCCTATATATCATTATCATTTGCATGTTGTAGCACTTCCTGTTGTTAGAAAAGAAGTAAAATGGACTAAAAAATGTAAAGATAAATCTTTAATTGGCACTACTAAAGAAGTTATCAACCAAGTAAGCCATAGTAACAAATGGAAATCAGAGCAAGTATTAGATAATCAAGGGAAACCTGTATATGATAAAAAAGGAAATGCAGTTTTAATAAAATCATATAGTTTATTACAAGACAGATTCTTTAAGTATATGTCTGATAGTGGTTATAAAGATTTTATTCGTGGTGTAAAAGGCAGTAAGCAAGAACATTTAGATGATTTACAATATAAAATTAAGAAAGATACTGAAAGATTAGAAAACATTACAAATAAAGTTGAAGAAAAAGAATCTTCTTATAATTCTTATATGAAATATGATAAGCAAATTGAAGATATTTCAAATTTAGGAAAGCAAAAGAGATTTTCAAAGAAAATTGAATTAGAGCAAGAAGATTATGAGAATTTAACTGAATATGCTAAAAAAGGAATTGTTGCAGATAAAGAAATATATGAGCTTAATAGTAGAATTGATAATTTAAGAAATGCAGTAGACAAGTGGAAATCTCTATATGATGATATAATAGAAAAAACAAAAGATTACCTCCATGCTATAAAACTTGCACCACAAAAGGTTACAAATTTCTTTAAAAATCTATTTGATAAAGAAAAACAATATGAATTAGAACGACAACGACTTGAACAAGAGAAGATACAAGCTGAAAGAAAAGCTCAAGAAGAAGCAAAAGAAAAAGCAAGACTTGAAAAGCAAAAACTTAAGAACTCTCCTAAATACAAGAAAAGGAGGGCTGACAGAGATGCAAGATAATGGAAAAATATATAGAATTGAACTAACTAATGAAGAATATACGTTTTTAGAGAATTTAAAAACTGAATTTTGTAATAAACTTTCTAAAATGAGTAATAAAGAAATTACAGAATATTTAAAAAGCTTTTATCCAGAGCAAAACTTGAACTTTGAAAAAGAAATAAAAGGTACTGTTTATAAAGTAAATACCTATTTTAACAAAGATTCAGAACACACAATACTAACTAGATTTTTTGAAATCTTCCAAAAGTAAAGTTTTTGTATTGAATTTTTAGTTTGAAATATGGTATATTATAAACACTACTTGAAAGTAGCTATAATTTTATATCGTATTTCAAGCTGTCTAAAGAAAGGAGTAAATAATGAAACAGCTAGAAAGCGATAAAATCACTGCTTTATACTGCCGTTTATCAAGAGATGATGAACTTGCAGGAGAAAGCAATAGTATAAAAAATCAAAAAATAATTTTAAGTAAATATGCAGAAGATAACAAATTTCAAAACATCAAATTCTTTGTTGATGATGGGTATTCTGGAACAACTTTTACAAGACCTGCTTTTATGGAAATGATGGAACTTGCTGAAAGCGGAAAAATGAAAACAATTATTGTAAAAGACCATTCAAGACTTGGAAGAAATAGACTTGTTGTAGGACAACTTCTTGAAGAAGATTTTGTAAGGCTTAATATTAGATATATTGCTATAATGGATAATATTGATAGTAGTAAAGGGCTAAATGACTTCTTGCCTATTCAAGATTGGTTTAATGAAATGCATGCTAAAAATACAAGTCAAAAAGTTAGAGCAGTTCTTAAAAGCAAAGGCGAATCTGGAATTTCACTTGCTAATAATGTTCCTTATGGTTATAAAAAAGATGAAAACGATAGAACAAAATGGGTTATTGATGAAACATCAGCAGAAGTAGTAAAAGAAATATATAACTTATTTATTCAAGGACATGGAACTTTTGAAATTGCAAGAATACTTACTAAGCGAAATATTATGACACCAGCAGAGTATTTTATAAGTGTTGGAAGAAAGTTCCCATCTAAACTACAAGAATTTAAACATCAATGGAATCCCACAACAGTAGCAAGTATTTTAGATAGACAAGAATATATTGGAGATACTGTTAATTTTAAATATACCATTCGTTCATATAAAGATAAAACTAAAGTTCCTATTCCAAAAGAAGATTGGCAAATATTTAAAAATACTCATGAAGCAATCATTGATGAATATACTTGGAACATTGCTCAAGAGTTAAGAAATAACAGAAAAAAGCCTACAAGGTCAGGCAAGAAAAGTATATTTTCAGGATTGTTATTCTGCAATGATTGTGGCAAAAAAATGTATTTTCAATCACCTGTTACTGACCTAAACGCAAAAGAACATTACAGGTGTTCAAGTTATAAGAAAAATGTTTCTTTATGTACTTCACACTGGATTACAGACGAAGTATTGCAAAGTCTTGTTTTAGAAAATATACAAAAAGTAGTTGCTTATATGAAAAATTTTGAAGATTTATTTATAAAAGAACAATTAGCAAAATCTACACAAGATGAGTTAAAACAAATTACTAAAAACAAGAAAGAACTTGAACAAGCAAAGAAAAGAATAATTGAAATTGATAACTTATTTATGCACATTTATGAAGATAATATATCTGGAAAGATAACAGATGAAAGATTTAGAAGCTTATCTTTTAATTATGATAATGAACAAAAAGAATTAAAAATAAAGATTGAACAATTATCAAAGGAGATCAATAATACTGAAAAGAAAACAACTGATTTAACACAGTTTATATCTAATGTTAAGAAATATACTGAAATAACTGAACTAACGCCAGAGATTTTGAATGAATTAATAGAAAAAATATTAGTTCATCAAGCAGAAAAGGTAAATGGTAAAAAAGTTCAAGAAATAGATATATATTACAGAGGTGTTGGCATTATTTCTTTTCCAGTAAGTTTGGAAGATATGACAATGGTAATTGAAAAAATGATAAATAAAAGAATATCAGCTTAAACAAGCTATTTTATGGGGAGAATTATTTAGTGTACTTAACTAAAGCGTTCTCCCCTATATGTTATGACATACTATCATAACATGGGGGCTCTGCGAGGCAATAAAATTTATTTTGTGCAAATAAATTTTATTTAAATTAACTATCGCCACTTTCATTTCTATTTCATAAAAACAAAACGTGCCATGTTAATTTTTTTCTTTAGAATTATCTTCGCAGAAGTTTACTGGCTTTACACCTACTGGAATAGGTTTAGGCTCTTTCATATAGATTACACTATCATTGCTTTCATCTGGAATATAATCAAATGCTGTATCAATTTCTTGCATTTGAAATTTATCCTCTTCATTAATATAGATTATTCCAAATTTATAAGTTTCCATTTTATTATCTGGATCTAATTTATAATAATCCTCTAAAGGAAACACTCTAACAATAGCACTATTATCTTCAGCAAAGTTAAAGTAAAACATTTGCTTTTGTACATAGTATGTTGCCTCTGTAAAATGCACATCATAGTATTGTTGTAATCTCATTATTATTTCGACAACTTCTTCCTCTGGCAAATAGTTACTAAACCTAACACTTCCTAATACATTACCTAATATCATAGGCTTTGTATTATCAATATAGCCTTTATCAAATAATTCTTGACAAGGTTTACAAATTGATTCTCTAAAATTTATTTGTGTTACAATTACTTCATTACCAACTAAAGCAAGTTCAATATCATTAACGTATTTCATTATTAGTTCTGCTTGTTCTTGTCTTGTATAATCTTTCCAAGTTTTAGTTCTTTCTTGATATTCTTTATCTAGTTTTATTTTGTTAATAAAGTCAATGTCTCTTTTTAGTAAAATATCTTTGAAAGTAAATTTAAGTTCTTCTGTGCAGTCAGTAGTTTCTAGTTTATTCTCTAATTCTGTAATTGCTTTTTCAACAATTTTCTTTTCTTCTTTATACTCTTGTACTTTAAAAGCACCGTTAATGTAAGCCTTTTTTATTCTTTCGAGTTTATTATATTGTTCTTTTATTTCTTTTTCTAATTGTTCTTTGGGCTCATCAAATTTTTGCTTTATCATAGGCAAGAAGAATTGATTTACAACAGAGTCATATTCTACTAGCTCACTAATGAATTGATTGAAGTAGTCATTTATAATCTTTTCTTTAAATTCAATTTTGCAGTCATTACAATAGTAGTAGAAGTAGGTATTTCCATTTTTCTTTGTAGTAGCCTTACCACCTAAAATACGATTACATTTAGGACATTTTAGTTTTTGTAAATATAAATAAGTCAATGTTCTTTGATAACTCCTTGAATTTTTCTTTTTCTGTACTTGACAATCTGCCCACATTTCTTTTGAGATAATAGGCTCAACTACATCTTCATAATAAGTAGGGTTCTTTGTTCTTTTTCCGTGAACGAAATCACCTTTATATATTTCATTTTCAAGAATAGTAACAATAGTGGAATCTCGCCAATTATCTTTTCCTAATACTTTTTCTTCATTGAATAAATTACTTATTTTTTGATAAGAGTACCCATTATAATATAAATCAAATATTCTAACTACAACATCTTTAGTAGAATAATCTATTACCAATCTTTTATCTTCGTGCTTATAGCCTAATGGGGCAATGTGAGGAATATGACCACATTTAATTGCACCTGCTAAGCCTACTTTAGTTCTTTCACTTGTTCTTTCAATTTCATTTTGACTAACACTCATTAATAATCTTGAAATCATTTTGCCATTGGCACTTGTTGTATTTATTTCATCATTTACACAATCTAAATAGGCATCATTTTCATCTAAAAAAATCATTAAATTTTCCCAATCATATATACTTCTAGTTATTCTATCTAGTTTTAGAGCAACAATAGTATTTATCTTTTTAGCCTTGATATCATCTTTTAATCTTTCAAATTCTGGTCTATGATTACCAGTTTTAGCACTAATTCCTGCGTCTTCATAATAATCTATTATTTCATAACCTTTAAATTTACAAAAAGATTCTAATCGTTCTTTTTGCTCTGGTAGACTAAATCCTTCTCTGGCTTGGTCTTCTGTTGATACTCTCATATATAAGCCACATTTTTTCTTTTCTTCACCCAATTTCTAAACCTCCTAACAAAAAAAGAGACATCAAAGTACATATGAGTACTGTTGACATCTCTTAAATCCATTTATCGTGTAATAAAATACAATATATCTGTAATATAATATAAATTTTTCAAAGTACTCATACATTTATATATAGCTCTTGTCGAACAACTATACATAATTAATTGTCTATATTATATCACGATTTAAGGAAATGTCAATTTTTTACAAACTAAATTCTTTTCAAATATTGTTCTAATTCAGATAAACGGATTTTATTTACTAAATTAGAGATATAAACATCATTTGAGTAGTTAAAGACCAGAAATGTAATGTTTTTTATAATTACTCTATGTGGTTCAATATATGAGATATTTGTTTTATCAATCTTTCTTATGCTACCATTGATAAAAGTAGGAGTAACCTTTGAGAACTCACATATAAATTCAAGTCTTTTCTTTAAGTTTTCCTCAAATCGTAATTCTTCTTTAATTATATTCATTTCAAGCACCATCCTTTCCTTTTAAGATTGGATGACTTTTTTTACAACAAAAAAAATCAACCATTTCTGATTGATTTTCATACCGTCTGTTCTATAAAAAGTTCGAACAGATACGTCATTGGTGCGGATGAGAGGACTTGAACCTCCACGTCGTTGACACTGGTTCCTAAGGTCTTTCAAGCACTTTTTATATTTTTCTTTATTTTTTTATTATTTCCTGTAACCTGCTATTTAAAGCCATTTCAAGCTATCCGCATATAACAACATTTTTATACTTTTTTATTCTTTTTTTATCGCGTTGCATTAATTATTGCATTAATTTAATATACTATTTACAACCTTAATTCTGCACTTATTATACACCTTCTCAAATGTCTTTGCAAACAATTTTACTACAATTCTTTCTTTCCAATTTAGTTCCTTAATAATTTCATTTTCTACTACATTCATACTACTTCTCCTTTCGTTTGTAATATAAATATAGTAAAATCCATCCACTATGGTGGACATTTTATGAAAGCGTCGATTTCATATACGAAAAAATAAAATAGTACTTTCATGGTACTATTCTATATAATTCTTCTAATTTTATATTCAATGCCTGTGCTATTATTATTGCATTACTAAAAGACGGTTCTTTTTCGTTTCGTTCTATATAATTCAAATGTGAGCTTGATATTCCTGTTTTTTTTGACAATTTTTCTAAACTATATCCGCTTTTTAATTCTAATTTCTTTCAACAATATTTCTATTCTCATTTTTCCACCTTTAGCTTTAGTATGCTTTACTTACTCTTATAGCATACATTTTATCCACTATGGTGGAAATGTAATATTTTCCTGCTAAAAAGAAGCCTACTCGACTTCTTTAGCTTGTACTACTATTTCTTTGAAATTATCTTTCTTTGATATGTACTTTAAACTTGCTACTGATAATAATAAATAATCATTCAGTAGTTTATTGTATTCCTTCCTTGTTTTTATATTTAACACTTTTATCATTTGTAGAGATTTTAAATAGTTTTCTTGCATATTCATCACCTCTGCTTTTATTGTATCATATTTATGTTGAGTTGTCTGTCGAAGTTTGTCTTAGTTTTTACATTTTTTAGCATTTTTCTTGACTTTATTAATCTATCTCTATATAATACTCTTATCAAGAGAGGATGTTGAAAAATGGAATTTTTAAAAACTAACTTAGACCACTTGAGTAATCTTTTTAAATTTATTGCAGAAAGATTATTTTGCATATTATTAACCTTAGGATTTGTACTACTTATTACTTATGCTTTCTTTTCTAATATACAAATTCAAAATCCCGAGTCAATAGAAAGTCAACAAATCTTATTGTTTGGAATAAGTTTAGAAAATTTAAGTATTTGGTTTACTTTTGTAGGGCTAATTATAACAGCTTTTTGGTCTATAATGCAATACACCCAGAATAAAGCTATTCAACAGCAAGAAAAAGCTTCTGAAATAGCTTCTGACTTTGCAGATAATATAATTGAAAAACTATCTATTATATCATGCGTTCTTATGTCAAATGAAGATGTAAAAAAAATGGTGCACAAACTAGTTCATAGTAAGCAGTTAAAACAGTTTACAACATGGGAAGTTTCTGGTGCCCTTAAAGATAAAAATTGTTTTGAAAATTATCAACAGATAATATCTTGCAAGACTATTCAGAGAAAATACGAAAAGATTTTAAAGAAACACTATAATTCAGAAGAGAGAAAAAAATTTAATAGCGATTTTTTGCTGTTGGTTGAAAATACTCTAAATCATCTCGAAGCAATTTGTATAAATATCACAAGTAAAGCTGCGGATTCTCAATTTATTTACGATTCTCTTCACCAATCTTTTCTTAATACTGTAGAGCTTTTAGCTATTAAAATTGCAAGTAATAATAACAATAATATTGATAATTATTATACTAACATTATTCAAGTATATAAAATGTGGAATGAACAAAAACATAAAGATGAGAATAAATTAAAGAAAACGCAGAAAAAGATTAATAACTTGCAAAATCAAGCTGATAAAGAAATTCACAAACTTCTAAACAAAAAAAGTAAAACAGTCTAAAATGACTGTTTTATTTATTCTTCTTTTTTATCTTTCTGCTGATTTCCTTCATTTATAATTTTCTCATATTCTTTAAACCATTCTTGATACATATAAATCCCTCCCTCATAATATTTCTACTTTTAGTAAAATATTATTATGATTTACTAAATTATATGAATATTTTTTCGAAAAGTCAATACTTTTTTTAGTTTTTTTTAAAACAATATTCGACATTTTTCTTTTTATTAAAATCACTGTTTTTTCAACCTCTCAAAATCCATTTTAAGCCATTTTTATTTTTAATTAATATAATTCTATACTTTAAATTTAGCCATAAAACATATAATTTGTGCTACTGACAAATTTCGACAACATTTTTAATTTTAATGTGATATATTATAGAAAAAAAGGAGGGGATTTTTATGGATAATAAAGAAGTACTGATAGATGAACTATTTAATGCTGTTAAAGAAACTCTAAATATGTATGGTATTAAAGCTTATATGACACAAGGTCAAGATTATGTTGATATCTACGATTTAAAATCAGAACCACTCTCTGGTAATCAAACAATAAATAAAAATGAAAAAGGAATACGAATTAGATTTAAAAAAATCGGAAATAAATATAAAAATACCATATTTACAGTCAACCATCAATATGATGCCGATATTGAAATTTTTATGTCACTAGTTGAAAAAATAGAAGAAGAATAAATTTTGCCCCTAAATATAGGGGCATCTTTTTTTTATTTTACTCCTCCAAGCCACTTGCAAAATCCTATCTTGTAATTTGAAGTTCCACTTACATTATATCTTACCATTGCTCTGTCATTGAATATTCCAAAGCAGTCACATTCTTCTCGAGGATTTAAACTTCCTATTTTTTTAGTACAAGCTGTATCTGCATAAACATTTTCGCTTGTACTTCCATTTTGATATGTTCTCACTGGTTCATCACTTCCACTTTCTATATTATTTTCATTTTCAATTGGTTTAACTTCTAAATAATAACTAACCATATTTAAGAATCTTTGCCATCCCATATCTAGTGTACGGTGTGGGCAATACTTATTTGCAAAGTCTTGATGTTTCTTTATTTTATCTATTCCCCAACCATACTGCTTTAATAG
>CAKPKI010000017.1 GCA_934167135.1 uncultured Clostridia bacterium | reverse complement strand
TTTTCTATTGCTCTTTTTGCCTTTCTTCCAATAGAATATAATGATGAAGCATTTCCATATTCTTTTGTTAGATATGGCATCATATCATTTAATACTTCTGTTTTTATTCTGGTTGTGGCACTATTATCAAAATATATAATATCCATAATACTCTTTTTTCCTTCCTTGTTCTTTAGATATTATATTCTTTGTATTTAATTATGTGAGCTTTTGATAGATTTTATCAATATTTTTAATTACTGTGTCATATCCAAATTTATAACATTTGTCTAATTTTTCTATATCAAACAGACCAGCTCTGTCTGTTGGCACTGTAAGAACAAAATCACTTTGCTTAAAACTTTCTTCTGAAATTTTGTTTCCCATAATATCAAGTGTTTTCATTATAATATCCATTACATCACAATTTTCTTCTACAGGATCAGATTCAAAATTTACAGAAATTATTTTTTTATTATAAATTTGTTTTAATGGTAATACTGGTGTATTGTCCAAAACTCCTCCATCCATAAAAATATGTTTTTTGTATTCACATGGGCAGAAAAATGCTGGAAAACTGCTACTTGCTCTTATTGCTTTTCCTACACCTATTTCCGTTATAAAATTATCAGTATCATTATCTCTTGGTGCACAATTTGTAATTATATATTCTTTGGCTTCAGCAATGTCGACTGTTGATATAACTATTGGCATTTTTATATCAGCTATTACTCTTACCCTTTTTCTTAATGCTAATTCATTAAACATTTTTTCTAGCATTGTTCCATCATTTAATCCTGAAAATCCAACTTTTTTGTTTTTCAATAAATTTCCGAATCCATTTAATAATGATGCATTTCCAATGTTTATTATGTTTTGTGCATATTTTTTAAATAATACATATATATAATAAGGTTTGTACCCCATAGCATATAAGGTGGCAACAATGCTTCCAGCACTTGTTCCACCTATTGCTTCAACTTTTATATTATTGTCTTCTAGGGCTTTTAATACCCCTGCATGAGCAATTCCTCTTATTCCACCACCAGCCAATGCTATTCCAATTTTCATATAATAGAAACCTCCTAATAAATTATTCTTACTAAGAATTATTTACTATTTTTTATGTTTCTAATCTTTATTTTGTGATAACTTTTCCTTTATTATCTAATATAGTAACTTGCTCATTATTATAGATTTTTACTCCATCATCTAAAATTTCAATATTTGCATTGCTCATTTCTAATGCTAAATCAAATTTGTCATCATATATATCGATTTTATCAGTTGAAAAATTCCTTGCTTGAAAAATTGATTTTCCTTTTATTAGTTGTATTAAATCATAATCAAAATCTACTACTACATTTTCTTCAGTATCTATAACTCCTACTCTGTCTTGTTCATTTGTAGCAATAAAATAATTATCATATGCATATTCTAGAAAATGATAATTCTGTTTTGTTAGTTCTTCAAAGTTAGAGTTTATTATTGTATACTTACCATTTTGATTTTTTATATAGTATTTTGAACTTGTGGTACTATTTATATATTCGTCAAATGGTATATCTACTACTTTTCCATTTAAATCAAATACTTTTTTCTCATCTTCTTTTGTTCCATAAATATATATTCCATTTACAGTTAATTCACTATAATCTGTTGGTATTATTTCTACACCTTTTAAATTTATTGCACCATATTGTTTGGTTCTTTCAACTATAAATATTTGTAAATCTGAATTATAGTCTATTGATTGATATTGAGTATTTATTATTTTACTATTGTTTATATAAACTCCATATTGACCATTTTGTGCTACAATTAAATATATGTCATTTTTTATTTGTGTTAATCTAGTAATTTGATTATAGTCTTCACTTAATACTTGAATTCCATCAGAGTCGTAATATCCGTATCTATATCCATCGTTTGTGATTACACAAACTATATATCCTGCCTTTTTATATCCATTTTCATCTGTATAGAAGCCATCTGATTTTATTGAATCATATTTATTTTTTATTTTTGTATTCCCTTTTTCGTCAATTATTCCATATTCGCCATTTTCTTTGACTAATACTTCTCCTTCTTTTTCTTCTAGACTTGTTAATTCATCATATTTAGCTTCTGTTACTGTTTTTCCTGTAATATTTAGCAATCCATATTTACCGTTTTTTTCATATCTTAATATGTTTTTTTCGTATTTTGATTCAGCATATTCTATTAACTCTACATTATCATAATTTGTAAAAAGTTCTTCTTTTTGAGAATTTATGAATTTTGCTTCTTCTCCATTTTCACATAAAAATACATCTCTATGTTCGTTTGGAATAATAATTTGGTCATATTGTGGTTCTATTATCACATTTTCTCCTTCTTTTACTCCACTTTTTCCATTTTCTTCTATTATTTCATATTTTTTTGATGTATCTTCTTTTTCTTCTGTTATTTTATCCCTGTTTGGTATATATATTGATATTGCTAAACTTATTATTACAATAATTGACACTATTGCTATGGTTAATTTTTTAGACATATTTCTACCTCTTTCTTTTTTATTATTTTTATTTTACTATTTTAATAGTATTTTTTCAATATATTTTCACATTTTCCTTGTTTTTTTTGACTTAGTATTATATAATCTTTACATAATAATATCAAGTACCTATTTACATAGGTGAGGAAGGAATGGATTATTTATGACAGATTTAACAATAAAAGATTTATTTAAAAATACTTCTGATTATTCAAATAAAGAAGTTACACTAGAAGGCTGGGTAAAAACAGTTAGAGATTCAAAAACATTTGGATTTATTGAACTAAATGATGGTTCTTATTTCAAAAATGTTCAAATTGTTTTTAATGATACATTATCAAATTTCGCAGAAATAGCAAAACTTACAATTAGTTCAACAATTAAAGTTACAGGAATACTTGTTATTACAGAAAATGCAAAACAACCATTTGAGATTCAGGCAACTGAAATTGTTATTGAAGATTTATGTGATTTAGATTATCCTCTTCAAAAGAAAAGACATTCTTTTGAATATTTACGTACAATTGCACATCTTCGTCCAAGAACAAATACTTTTAATGCTGTTTTTAGAATTAGAAGTGTTGTAGCATTTGCAATACATGAATATTTTCAAGAACGTGGATATGTATATGTTCATACACCTATAATAACTTGTGCAGATTGTGAGGGCTCTGCCGAAATGTTTAAATTAACGACTTTAAATCTTGATAATGATTTACCTAAAAAAGATAATGAAACAGATTTTTCTCAAGATTTATTTGGTAGAAAAGCTTATATTACTGGTTCTGGACAGTTACATGGTGAAACCTTTGCTTCTGCATTTGGAAAAATCTACACATTTGGTCCAACTTTAAGAAGTGAAAATTCAAATACAAAAACACATGCAAATGAGTTTTGGATGATTGAACCAGAAATTTCTTTCTGTGATTTAAATGAACTAATGGATATTGAAGAAGATTGCCTAAAATATATTGTAAAAGAGGTTATGGATAAATGTCCTGAAGAAATAGATTTTTGTGACAAATTTATTGAAAAAGGATTAAAAAATAAATTAACAAATTTATTAAATTCTGAATTTGTAAGAATCGACCACAAAGATGCTATTGATATTTTAAAAAAGGCTGATAGAGATTGGGAATTCCAACCTGATTATGGTGAAGATTTGGCTAAAGAACATGAAAAGTATATTACAGAATATTTTAATGGTCCTGTTTTTGTTAAAAATTGGCCTAAAGATATTAAATCTTATTACATGAAACTTAATCCAGATGGAAAAACAGTTGCAGCCGTTGACCTAGAAGTTCCTGGTGCTGGAGAAATTATGGGTGGTTCTCAAAGAGAAGAAGATTATAACAAACTTGTTGAGCGTATGAAGACAATGGGAATTGCTACAGAACCACTATATTGGTATCTAGATTTACGTAGGTTTGGTACTAATGTTCATTCTGGTTTTGGCTTAGGTTTTGAAAGATTACTTATGTATATCACTGGTATAGAAAATATAAGAGATGTTATCCCTTATCCTAGAACACCAAATAATTGCGATTTTTAATTTTACACTAATTCTAAAAAGTATTTTAAAAGCACGGCATTTTTATGTTGACTCTTGTGTTTTTTTATGATACAATATTATCGTTAAAAAATACAACCTAAGGAGGTCACATTATGAATTTTTATGAAAAATGTTCACGGTTACGAGATGTATATTTAACTCTGGATACATGTCCAGAGTCAATATGTAAAACAGAAATCATCAAACAGCTTGTAAAAGTTGCATTTGAGGGAAATGACACATTGCCTGTGTCTAAAGATTTCATTGTTACAGTAAGTTTATTACCAGGTTATGATGAAATTAGTACAGAAACCCTTAAAAAAAATATTAAAAATGTCTTAAACGATTTAGACTATAAGAAATTTATATTAATTTCAGCAGATAATATGAGATTTTCATCTTTAGATGGGCATTTTATAAAGATTCGCATTCTGGGTTAGCTGTGTATTTACATTTTTCGACAAAAGCCATATAATTGTATGGCTTTTGTTTTTATAAAAATTAAAGGAGATTAAATATGAAAACTTATACATTTATTTCTCATAGTAGTTTAGAAACTATGAATTTTGCACAAAAAATAGCAAGTGAATTACATACTGGAGATGTAGTTGTTTTATCTGGTGAACTAGGTGCTGGAAAAACAAAATTTACTGAGGGTTTTCTAAAATATTTTGGGCTTGATAATGAGATTTCTAGTCCGACTTTCAGTATTGTTAATGAATATAAAAAAAATGATATTAATATATATCACTTTGATGTTTATAGATTAGAAGATGTTGATGAATTTTATGCTATTGGAGGAGACGAATATTTTTCTTCTGGTATATGTTTAATTGAATGGGGCGAAATTATTGAAGAAGCTCTTCCTAATAATTATATAAAAATTACATTTAAAAAAGATCCTTCTGATGATAATATAAGATATTTAAGTATAGAAAAAATGAATAAGAACTTATAATTTATGTTCTTATTCATTTTTTTTAAAATCTTAATAATGTCATTGCTATTACTATAACTCCTAGGATTACTCTATAGATTGCAAATACTTTGAAGCTTCCCTTTTTTAAATAATTTAATAAAAATTTTATTACTAGAATTCCAACCAAAAAGCTAAACAATACACCCATAAAAAATGCTAATGTAAATTCAAAATCTGTTATACTTACTAAAATTGCTGCTAATATAATTGGTGTTGATAATAAAAATGAATATTTGGCTGCACTTTCTCTATCAACTTTTAATGCTCTTGCAACAGTCATTGTAATTCCTGATCTAGAGGTCCCTGGAAATGCTGCTGCAATTGCTTGTGATAAACCTATTAAAAATGATTGTTTAAAAGTGATTTCTTCATATTTTGTTTCTGAAGGAGCTTTTTTGTCTACTATGTACAACACTATACCTAATACTATAAGTGCTATTGCTATCATAATAGTTTCAATTCCAAATTTATCACAAATATATCCAGAAAATTTATCTAAAACTAAGCTAACAATACCTGTTGGAATTGTTACTGCTACTATGTACCAGAAGATTTTACCTTCTGTTGATTTTTGTTTTTTTACTACTTGGTTATAACCACCTTTTATTAATGCAATCCAATCTTTAAAGAAAAATAATGTTATTGCAAATAATGTTCCTAAATGTAACGCTATATCAAAACTTTCTGGTACATTCCAATTAAACATCCATGGTATCAATTTTAAATGTGCCGAACTTGATATAGGTAACAACTCTGTTAACCCCTGTACTATTCCTAATATTACTGCTTGATATACTTCCATATTATTTCATCCTTTCTTTGGTACACGATTTTTCATGTTCCTATTTGTATATTTCTTTTATTATATTATATATTGTATCTTTTATAAATTCTGCTGATGTAGTAGGTGCAACTTTTCCTGGTAATGATAATGCCCATACAAATTTTAGTTTATTGCCTTTTACTGCTTTTTTATCTATTCCTCCAGGGTTTGAAGCTAAATCTATTAATAGACTATCATTTTTTACATATTTAAGCCTATCTTCATTCAATATAATATGTGGCACTGTATTTATTATTATATCAAATTGTTTTAAGTTTTCTCCTATTGTATTTATATTTGTTGCTTTATGTCCATATGCTTGTATCCAAGCTAGGTCTTCATCTTTTCTTGCTGCACATGTTACTTTTGCTGATAAACCAGCAAGTTTCCTTGCCAATACTTTTCCAATCCTTCCAAATCCTAATATTAAAACTTCACTTCCATGAATAATTTTGTTTGTATTTTCTATTGCTATTTGAATCGTTCCTTCTGCCGTTGCTATTGTATTTAATACTGCTAGTTCTTCTCTTTTCATTATATCTATTATTTCTATATATTCATCATTTGCCATCTCGTAAACCTCTGGTGTTATTCCTCCTGCTATAAGAACTTTTGCATTTATTACATGCATCATTTCTCTTATTGTTACTTCTTTATCACTAAATGGCATATTTATCGTTTTTCCATTACTCGAAAATGGTATTGGCCCTATAACTATTTCTACTTCTTCAATAGCTTTTTTTATTGTTTCACAATACTTTATTTTTGGATTATTTTTTAATTCTTCTGCTTTTTCTAACCCATATACATATATTTCGTTTTCTTCTTTTGATAACATTTTGGCTAATTTTATTATTCTTAAATCCCCACCAATAATTGCAAATTTCATATACTCCTCCTTTTTTATAGTATATTAAATTTGCAATTTTTTATGAATTTTATTCTCTTTCTTTGTGGTTTTTATAATTTATTTCAAAATCATCATCAAATTTTCTATTTTGTTTCATTTTTATGTTTACATCTCCATAACCTATTTTTTTGGTTATTTCTACCATTTCTTCTAGATGTTTTTTTGCTTTTAATTCTTTTTTAGTTAATTTGCGTTTTTTTACTTCATCTTCTTCTATGTCAAGATTAAATGGTATTGATAATTTTGCAATAATTACAGCAAATGTTACATCATTTCGTATTTTTTGTACAATTCTTTTAGGGTTTTCTTGTATTGCAACATTAGCATATTGTATTGCTCTTGTTTTATCATTTTTTATTATATATATTTTAGCAAGTTCTAAATAGGCGTCGGCACAAAGCTCCTCGTCTTCTGTTACTTCTAAAAAATATTTTTCGGCTTCTTCTAGTTCTTTATACATTAATGCAATTTCTGCTAAACTATATTTAGTATTATATACTAGTGAGTTTAATTCTGCTGATTTTTCATAATATATTTTTGCACTTGGAAAGTCGTTTAACATTGTAAAGACTATTCCTAGATTGTAATTCAATTCAAAACTTGTTGGATTATATTTTAATGCTTCTGTATATATATATACCGCTTCTTTGTAATCTTCTTTTTCTATTAATAGGTCTCCTAATGCAATTGTTGCTTCTGTATAATCTGGTTTTCTATTTAATAGTGTTGTTAACATCTGTACTGCTTCGTTTTTCTTGTCTAAATCTGTTAATATACTTGCAACTTTGAAATATGTTTCATAATCTTTTTTGTTTGTATTTATTGCTTGAACATATTCATCAACTGCTTTCCTTTGTCCTCCTTCTTGCTCATATATATATCCTAGTAATTTGTGTCCTATATAGCTATTTGGTTTTTTACTTACAAGTTTTATAAGTTTGTTTTTTGCTAATTTGGTATTTCCAAATACTAAATACATTCTTGCTATAACACTATCTGCTAATTCTCCTATATTATTGTCAACTTTTTTTAATATAATTACTATTATTGGCATTATTATTGATAATGTATATATTAGTATTTGTGTAGCCATACCTATTTCTTCTTTAGAAAAATATAAATGCCAAAAGTCTATTGCAATTCCGCAATGCTTCTATTGCTAGTATTGGTACATATTTTGTGTCATTTTTTCTTATTAGCTCAAAAAACATATATACAAATAACGCAAAAGCTATGGTTATAAATATAAGTTGTTCTATTATCATTTTCCTTCTCCTTGTATTTATTGGACTTTAACGTTTGTGCTCATGTGAAACCATTTCATAGTCATCTCTTATATTATCTACAATAGTTTTTGAGTCAACTTGTCCTTTGCTCTTAGATATGTCCCTGTTGTATCTTTCTATTAATTCTGGTAATGATTCTCCTGTATCTTCCATTAATTCTTTCCACTTAGTTTTTGTGTTTGGAATATATTCTTCTTCTGTTATTTGATAATCTGTTGTTTGATTACTTTCTTTCTGAATTTCTTCAATTTCTTGTACTTCATGTGCTAATTTATGTGTATATTCTTTTCCTCCAGCTTTAAATTCTCTTGTTAATTGTGCATCTTCTCTTCCTTTTTCTCCTTCTCCTTGTTCTCTAACTTGTCTTGCAACCCTTGCTTGACATGGCAATACATCAACTGTTTGTATATTTATATCTCCATATTGACCATATGATACTGCAATTTCTTTATCATCTCTATTTGTTTTCATTAATGCATGAGGTACTTCTTTTTCTATATTTTTTCCATCTTCATCTATACTTATTATTTTTTTCTGTGTTGACTTTGCAGGTTCTATTTTATCATTTAATTGCCATTTGCTTTTATCTCCATCTTTTTTATTTTCTAGTATTACAAATTTTCCTAATTTTTTTGAATATGCATGTGCATATTCATCAGAATCACTAAATGCTTCTGGCATTCTATCTTTAAGATTTTGTACATCTTTTATTTTTCTAATATGAGTTAATTCTAGATCTTGTCCTTTTTCATCTAAATTTTCTTCTATTTCTTGAGTTTCTTCATCTTTCTTTTCGTTTTCATTTTCTTTTTTCTTTGTTTTTTTCTTTTCTTCCTTTTTTGTTTCTCCTTTTAATCTTCCTTTTTCTAAATCATTCATTTCTATAGTATTTTCTATATCAAATTCTTCACCTAAATATTTTTCTAAATCTCCTATTGCATGTACCTTTCCATCAGCATCAATTGACAAACATTCTGCAACAATTTTTTCTTCTTTGCTATTTTCACTTATCCAACGAAAGTGATAACTTATTTTTCCTTGTTCGTCCTTTTCTGCTGTTATAAATACATTTTTTAATGTAATTGGTCCGTCCTTTTTCTGTGTTTAGAATAAATTCTGAATAATATTTAGTTGCAATTAATTCTCTCTGATTTTTTTGTTGAATATTTTGTTTTTCAACACTTGCTTCTACTATATTTATTTTTTCAAAAATTTCCTCTTCTTTTTCTCTTTCCATTTATACCAACTCTCCTTTTCTATACGAGTTTTTATTTAATGAACTGTTACACAAGTTCACCTATCAAGTCATAATTACTAACATCAATTATCTTTGCTTTAACAAATTGATTAACTAGCTCTTTGTCTTTATTTTTAATGTATATTATACCATCAATTTCTGGAACATCTTGTTTTGTTCTACCAATTAGATATTTTCCATCAAATGACATATCTTCTATAAGTACTTCAACTATTTGTCCTATTCTACTTTGTAAATTTTCGTTAGAAATTTTTTGCTGAATTTTCATTATTTTATTATATCTTGATTTTTTAGTTTTTCCATATACCTGTTCTGGCAATTTACTTGCTGGTGTCCCTTCTTCTTTTGAATACATAAATGCCCCTAATTTGTCAAATTTAGCATTTTCTACAAATTCACTTAATTCTTCAAAATCATTTTGTTTTTCTCCTGGAAATCCAACAATTAAGCTTGTTCTTAAAGTAACTTCTGGAATCTCATTTCTTAGTTTAGTAATCAAATTAGTAATTTGCTCTTTATTAGTTTTTCTATTCATTTTCTTAAGTATTCCATCTGATATATGTTGAATTGGTATATCAAAATATTTACATATTTTATCATTATTCTTTACCGTGTTTATTAACTGATCTGTTATTCCTTCTGGATATGAATATAAAAATCTTATCCATTTTATTTCTGGAATTGTTGATAGTTGTTCTAATAACTCTGCTAATTGTGGTTCACCATATAAATCTACTCCATATTTCGTTGTGTCCTGTGCTATTATAATTAGTTCTTTAATTCCTTTGCTTGCCAACATTCTAGCTTCTTCCATTATTTCTTCTTTTCTTCTACTTACAAATGGTCCTCTTATATATGGAATTGCACAATATGTACATCTATTGCTACAACCCTCGCCAATTTTTAAATATGCATAATTTTTTCCTGTTGTTATAACTCTTTCATAAAATTCATTATATGTTGGCATTGGTAATGGCTGCATTTCTGATATTTTTTTTGTTGTTTTTGTTTTACTTTTTTCAACTATATCTTCATTTATTAATTTTTCAATTTTTTGCCACATTTCAGGGTATTCATCTATTTTTATAAATAAATCTACTTCTGGTAGTTCTTTTATGAGTTCTTCATAATATCTTTGAACTAAACATCCCATTGCAATTAAGTATTTACAATTTTTTTCTTTGTACTCAGCCATTTCTAAAATTGTATTAATAGCTTCTTCTTTTGCAGATTCTATAAATCCACATGTGTTTATTACTATAATGTCCGCTTTTTCTGGATTGTTTTCTATTTCATATTTATTATTCTTAAAATGTCCTATTGCGACTTCTGTATCTATTAAGTTTTTGCTACATCCTAATGATATAAATCCAACTTTCATTTTTGCTCCTTCCTTATAGCTATCTTAACTATTATGGCTACATATGTGTTTTCTTGTTAATTCCATTAAATTTAGTTTAGTAAATCCTTCAACTTGCGTTTTCGCCCTATCTTGTTTTAGATATTCTTTTAATAATTTCTCTATTTTATCTTTGTTTTCTTCTTTTTGCATATCTATATAGTCTATAATTATTATTCCACCTATATCTCTTAGTCTTAATTGTTTTGCTATTTCTATTGTTGCCTCATAATTTACTTTATAAACTGTTTCTTCTAGTGTATTTTTTCCTGTAAATTTTCCAGAGTTTACATCTATTGCAACTAATGCTTCTGTTTGATCTATAGTTATAAATCCTCCACAATTTAACCAGATTTTTCTTTGTTTTGATTTTTCTATTTGTTTTTCCAATTCATATTTTTCAAGTGGGTTTTGTTTTTTCTCTATTTCTATGTTTTCTTTCATTCCTTCTAATGTTTGTTTTATTTCTTCATATTCTTTTTGTGTATTAACTTCTATTTTTTCTATTTTATTTTCTGGTAAATCAAGTATTATTTTTTCTAAAATACTTGGACTTTTATATAATAATTGTGATTTATCTGAATTTTCATTGAATTGTTCTTTTATGTTTTTCCATTTTTTTAGTAGTTGTTCTAAGTCTTCTTTTAGTTCTTTTTCATTTTTCTTTATTCCAGCTGTTCTTATTATTGCCCCTGTGTTTTCTGGTAATATATTTTTTATTATGTTTAATAATCTTTCTCTTTCTTTTTCATTTTCTATTTTTTGTGATATTGTTACAATATTAGTATTTGGCATTAAAACAATATATTTTCCTGTTAATTTTATGTGTGTTGATGTTCTAGCTCCTTTTTTATCATTACTGTCTTTTTGAACCTGTACTAATAATTTTTGCCCTACTTTTACTATGTCTTTTATTTTTTTGTCTGTTCTTTTTTCAATTTTCTCATCTACTTGTGGTATTATGTCTTTTACATGTATAAAACTGTTTTTTTCTGTTCCTATATCTATAAATGCAGCTTGCATCCCTGGAACTATGTCTTTTACAATTCCTATGTATATATTTGCTTCATTTCTGGCCTTTTGATTTTGTTCATTTTCTTCATATTCTTCTATTAATTTACCATTTTCTACAACAGCTATTATTTTGGTCTCGTTTTTTTTATTTACTATTAATTCTATCATGTTTCTACCTTTCTAATTTAATTTGTTCATTGCGGAATCTATTCCATTTTTCAATATCTCTATTATTGCATCTTTTGCTTTTTCCACACCCTCTTCAAGTTTAGGTATTTCTTCTTCTGGTATTGCTCCTATTACATAATTTATTTCATCTCCACTAATTTTGGGTCTTCCTATTCCCACTCTTATTCTTATGAATTCCTCGGTTCCTAACATTTGTATTAATGATTTCATTCCATTGTGTCCGCCTGCTCCACCTTTTTTTCTAATTTTGATTTTTCCTGGTTCTATATCCATATCATCATATATTACTAAGATTTCTTCTTTTGGTATTTTATAAAAATCAACAAATTCCTTTACACAATTTCCACTCAGGTTCATATATGTTTGCGGTTTTATTAATATTACTTTTTGGTTTTCTATTATTGCTGACTCATATAATCCTTGAAATTTACTTTTGTTTACTTTTATGTTATTGCTTTCTGCAATTTTGTTGATTGCATTAAACCCCATATTGTGTCTAGTTTTGTTGTATTCTTCTTCTGGATTTCCTAATCCTATTATTAAATACATTTTTTTGCCTCGCTTCCTTTTTTCTCCTTTATATTTTACATTGTTTTTGCTTATTTTTCAAGTATTTTATCAAAATTAGACCTGTCAAATTTCTGGCTATTAAAACTTTATGTGCTTTGATAAACTACGCAAAAAAATGAGGTAGAAAAACTTATCTTATTTCTACCTCCAATATATATTTTTTATTTATGTTTCTTTATTAAATTTACAGTCATTTTCAATATAAGATATTAATTTTTATAAAGAATGTTTTTCAATTCTTTGCTCACTGTTGGTAAATCGCACACAAAATAGTATATCTTGTCTATCATCTGTCCCTTTCCCTCAGATTCAGAAGGAATCTGTTTTGATGTTATATTATTTAAATATTTATTCTTATTTCCCAAAACATCAGAGGCAATTCCCATACATTCTTTAACATCTAAATTTGTTTTTACTTCTTCTAAAACACTATCACTCATATCCCATATTTCAGTAATGCTCATTGTTGATACTTTGTTCATTACTGCTGTCATTACATCTCTTTGACGTTCTTCTCGAGTAAAATCATTTCCTACTGTTCTATTTCTTGCATGTGTTAAAGCTTGTTCACCTGTTAGTTTTATTTTTCCATACTCTGATAGCAATTGTGTTTGTTTTCCTGTTAATTCATAAGATTCATGAACAAATTCATTTATATAATCTTTTTCTTCTTTGCTTATGTTTAGTTCTATACCACCAATTTTATTTATAACATTTATAAGTCCCTTAAAATTAACCGTTACATATTCAGATATATTTAATCCAAAGTTTGAATTTATTGTTTTTAATGCTAATTGTTCTTTTCCATAAGCATATGCATGATTAATTTTAGTTTTTCCATGCCCTGAAACAGATACATAAGTATCCCTAGGAATACTTATTAACTTTATAGTTCTATCTACTTGATTTATTGATGCAATCATTATTGTATCACTTCTTCCTCCATCCACTCCAAATAAAGCAACATTTTTTATTTTATTAAATTCTTCTTCGCTAATATTGTCAGAAACTTCATTATACAAATTGTTATTTAAATCTAAATCCTCTTTATTTAGATCTTCAAAACTGATTTTTCCTATTTTTCCAGCTATCATCCCTGTAGCAATCCCAAATAATATTACTATAATTATCAAGATAACAAATAATGTTATTAATACTTTTCTTTTCATACTTATTTTCTTTTCTTTATATCTTTTTCCACTTTTGTTTTTTTCTTCAACTTTATCAATCATTTTTTGCCTCCCCTTTTCTAAATATTACTTTTTTTACAATTTTAATGTAATATTTAAATTCATTTGTTCTTCCAGATATTAAAGCTATTATTATAACAGGTATAACTACTGCTATAACTATACCTAATATTTGTTCTACAAATATATTATTTACTCTTATAATTTCATTTATTATCATCGTAATACTAATTATAATTATTGCATATATTATTGTTTTTATAAATTCTGTATAGTAATTCTTCCACCCCCTATTAAAAAGTGGTTTATATACATATTTAGGGTAACTATATAATAATATCACTAAAGAGCTGACTGCAGTTCCTAAAAATATTCCTGCTAATCCACATATTTTTAATAACAAAATTGAGGCTACTAAATTAACAATAGATTCCAATATCGGAACAAATCTATCCACATAAAATATTCCAGCTGCTTCTTTAAATGCCATTAGTGTTCTTCTCATTCCTTGTATAAAGAATTTTATTATTAATGATATTAAGATAAATTTCGGCAATATATATTGTTCCCCAAAGAATATTGCTATAAATGGTTCTATTGCACATGCAATCCCTGTTGAACCTATTATAAAAATTACAAAATTAAGAAAATTTAATTTTTTATATACCTCATAATTTTTTTCTATATTTTTTTCTGTCAATAAATCTCCTATACTCGCTGTAGCTGATAGTAAAAATTGATTTAATATTGTTGTAATAGCCGAAAGCACCAAATTATAATTAGAATAATATGCAACTGTTACCAAACCTTCAAAAAATACAGAAATTAGTATTGTATCTGTACTACTTACTATAAATCCAGCTATTTTATGAAAAAATAAAGCTTTTATATTTTTTATTATATCATTTTTTATTTCATTATCTAGTTCTTTTACATCTTTTTCATTTATATATGGATATTTTTTATTTGCAATTATATTTACTAATATATTTTCTAATATTCTGCATGCTAATTTTATTATTAGAAATATACAATAATTATGTGTTAAATATAGAAATAATATTTGTAGACCATTCATTATAACTAAATATAATAAATGTACTATATTTGTAAGATATTCTTCTTGGTTAGCATATATTATTGACCTTTTATATGCAATCGTATATGAAAATATTACATCTGCCAAAAACAAAAAATATAGTAAATATAAATTTTGAATCGTCTGTGTTTCACCTACTATTTGTTTTAAAAATATACTTACAGTAAGCCCTATAAGTAGCATTACTATTATTATAATACTATAACACTTTTTATAAAATTTCATTAAAGACTTTATTTTTTCTTTATCTTTATTTGCTATAGGTTTATACATGTTATATATAATTGCTGAACCTAATCCAAGTTCAGCAATTGATAACATTGATAATATACTTGTAAGTATTGTATTTAATCCTAAATATTCTTCTCCTAATGTTTTTAGGAATATTGATTGTACTACTACTCCTAATACTATATTTAGAGCATTGCTTATTAATGCAACTATGATGTTTTTTGCCGATTTTTGTGCTCTCATTGTTTTTTCCTCATTTCATATTTATTTACAATTGCTATTACAATTTGATATACCATCATACTCATAATCCAAGCTCCCCAAAATTGAGGTGTTACTATGAATTGTAAAAATTGTAATGCTTCAGCTCTTGGAATTATAAATATACTCAAAGTACATATTAAAACTATTGAAGCCAAAAAAGTATCAGTTCTTAATAGTCGTGGAATGGCCATTAAGATATATCCTAAAATAATACTATATATAATTACCCCAATATATCCAAAATCAGTATATGTTTCTAATATGAATGAAGATCCCCATCCATGTCCTTCTAAATAATCCTCTCTTGTTAAATATGATATTATATGTGAATAGCTACTTGATTCTATTGCTCTTGTACTATTATTTCCTGTTGGCAATGGCTTTGTTTTTAATATTTTTTGTGATATTGTATTATATTTAAAATAATCAATAAATGGTCCAAATGTATAATTATGATTTGTTGTTTGTTTTATTCTGTCTTTTGCCATATATCCAATATTTAATACATCATATGATACTCCTTGTGTATAAAAAAAGTCTTCAAATAAAGATATTATATTACTTGTAGGAACTTCTTCATTTACCCTTGAATAATTGTATACAGCAAGTCCTACTATGGCTATTGGAATAAGTAATATTAAAGCTATTTTTTCAAATTTTCCTATCCATTTTTCTTTTTTATCTAAATAGCCCCTTATTACAAAATAAGCAAATATAAATAGTGCCGATATAACTATAGGCGTTCTTTGTCCAATTAAGAAAGTTGGTATATTATATATCATAAAAATTATAACTGGTAAAATAGTTTTTTTCTTGCTAGGCATACTTGCCAGAAAAATGCATAACATTATATCCGACATACCAGCTAATAATGTTATTATTGGATTAAAAGTATTTTCATATGTTAAATAATATTCTACATACTCCTTTCCATTCATATATATTAATTTATCATATTCTGTTACAATTGAAAAACATGCACAAATCAAAAACAAAATTAATACCACATTAGTAAATATTTTTTTGTTTCTTTGTCTTTTCTTACTATATTGTTTTTCTCTTTTTAAGACATTGTTTTTCTTTTCTGATATTCTACTTCCTATGTATATTGAGATTGTTGCTATAAAAACTAGTAAAAAAGAATATTGCTGTGACTTTACCGGAAATCTCTCAATCCAATCAATTCCATTAAATACACTTATAGTTGGTTTTGCTAATAAAAATGTAAACATGGCTATGTTAAATATTAATAAATATATTCTCTGACATACATTTTTACTTGAATATATTATATTTAATAGTATTCCTATAACATTTATAATTAATAGTACATATAAATTTCCTACAGCAAAACTTATTATAAATGCAATTACTGTTATTAACCAAAATGAATCTATATTATGTTTCTCAACAGGTAATTTTTTAATTTCTTTATAAGTTCTTTTTGAATTCTCTGTATCTGTATAAATATAAAAATCTTTTATCTTATTTTTATATTTTTCTTCCATTTCAAAATTACTATTTGCACTTTCAATTAATTTATCAACACATTCTTCTACTGTATTTGTAACATCTCCAAAACCATCTCTATAATCCCAATAGCCTTCTGGTATATGATTTTTTCTGAATTCTTCATAATCAAATTGAAAATATTGTAATGGTTTCATCATATATGCAAAGTCAAATGCAACACTTGAATAATCCGTTATTAAATATTTACATTCTCTCAATAAATCTTGTATACTTCTTTCTGTTTTATCAACTATTTTTATTCTTGAATTTTGAGTTTCAAATTTATTTTTATATGGAATCATATTATCATGTAAACACATATCTAATTCTAAGTTTTCTTTTTCTAAAAAAACTGCAAGTTTTTGATTTTTTAATAATTCCTGTATATTTGCATAGTATTCTGATTCCAAAAATGACTTTTCATCATTTTCAAATTGTTTTCGCCATGTAAACATCATTAATATTTTATTGTTTTCTTTTGATTCATCTTTTAATAAATCGTATCTACAGAATCCTGTTTTCTTAGCATTTTTCTCATTATATCCTAATTCATTTATTACAAAATCATATTCTTTGTTTCCTGCACAGCAAAATAAATCTACCTTACTTTCATTTTTAAATAAACATTGTACTTTATTTTGCGTTATTCCATGTTGTAAAAATATTGATTTAAATCTATATATAAAAGTCCCTTGTAAATTAAATACTAATTCTGAAAATGGTAATCCTGCTCCTATTTGTGAACTTATATATTTTGTTGACGCTATTGTATATATATTATGTTTTAAACTGTTTTTATATAATAAGTTCTTCTTATATTTTTTTAATTTATCATAATATATTGATTTTTTAGTTATTACATAATATATATCTTTTTTATTCTTATTTTCCATTGCATATTTGAAAAATGCATATCCATTATCTTTTGCATCATCACCATTTTCTGATACAATCCATATGTCCTTTTTTAATAATCTTAATATCATACCTGGTATAAATGATATTAAAATTACAATCATTTCTAATATATGTTTTGTCTTTATTTTCTTTAATTTCTTTAGCATTTGTTCCTCCATTACTTTTCTATCAGTTTTTGCTGTAATGCAACATATAGTTTCAGTGGAAATATTAATTTTGCTAATGCACATTTAATAAAAATCCTTTTACGTATAGGAAATTTCATTAATATTGAATTAATATCTTGTCCATCTAAATCTTTTTTACATTTATTTATATTTTCTATTATTTCTTTTTTTAAATATCTTTCTTTTATTAAACTATATGTCTTACTATATAGTAAATGCTCAACCATTCTTATATTTATTGAATTTCTATATTCTTGTGGTAAATTACTCTTAAATTTTTCATATGTTTTATCATAAAAACTTAAATCTTGCAATTCATGATTTGATGCAGAATTTTCTCTTTGAAAATAGTTGTATAAACATTCATCTAGATATACTACTTTTTTTGCATAAAATCCTGCAACAGGTATTACTGGTAGTTCTTCACAATTTTTTATTCCATCAGGATATTTTATATTGTGTTCTACAAAAATTGATTTTTTTATCAATTTTGAACTAGATGTTATAGGTAAATATGAAATAGTCGTCTCTTTATCTATTTCTATATTATTTAAATTATTATATTTTACCTCCATTTTTCTTCCATCTTTATATGTTATGTAATATCCTGCTAGTACGAAATCTGCACTATCTTTTTCAACCTTTTCCATCATTTTTTTTGTTGCTTGTTTTTCATACCAATCATCGGAATCACAAAACATTATATATTCTGATTTTGCATATCTTATTCCCCTATTTCTAGAATATGATACCCCCATGTTTTTTTCATTTTCAAGAAGATGAATATTATCAATTTTTTCTGCATATTCTTTTACAATTTCTTTCGATTCATCTATAGAGCAGTCATCTACTACTATTATTTCATTTACCTTATATTCTTGTTCTAATAGTGAATCTAAACATTTTTTTATATATATTCCTGAATTGTAATTAGGTACTATAATTCCAATTGTTTTCATTTGTTTTTTTTCCTTTTCATAAAAAATCCCTTCAGTATTCCTATGGCAGTCCCTATTCCATAAGCACAATGCAATATAAAGAAAATAAATGGTAATAGTAAATAACTAATACTAAATCTATTCTTTATTGTTATTAATATAATATTTAATATATTAAATAACAAATATGCACCTGTTAATAAATATGCAAATATTGGAACATTAACAATTGCCATGATTATAGAAAATAGAATTCCTAATACAAATAAAAATGGTACTAAATGATATATCGAAAAACATTTTTGGCAATAATGTAATGTTATTCCAATCCACTTTCCATTACCATATTTTTGTTTTATCATTCCATTCAAATCACTTCTTGCATATCTATATGATTTTATATTAGGTGAAAGTAAAAACTTATATCCCTTTTGTTTCATTATATAATGCATTTCATTATCTTCTGTTCTTGCTAAATTTTCATTATAAGGACCAACATCGTCAAATACTTTTTTTCTATACATTGCAAATGCTAATGTGCTTACATATTCTTTGCTTTCTTTTCTTCTAAAATCTGCAATTCCACAACCAAATATTGATTCTTCAGCAATTAATAATAATTTTTCTTTCCAATTATTATTTTGTGTTACACTTATACATTTACCTCCAACAATATTTTCTCCATTTTCAATTTCTTTAACATTATTCAATATAAAATCTTTATCAAAAAATGTATGTGCATCAACTCTTAATACAGCCTCTCCTGTAACTTCTTTTAATGCAACATTCCATCCCTTTGGTAAAGTTCTTCCCTTATTTGTAAGTATTTTTATCTTATAAAAATCTTTTTCATTTTCACTTTTAAAATTTTCAAAAACCTTTTTTGTACCATCTGTTGATACACTATCAACTAATATTACTTCTATATCTTTATGTGGATATTCCTGTTTTTTTAGTGATTCTAAACTTTTATATAAAAACTTTTCTGCATTATATGCTATTATTATAAAAGATACTAACATCTATTTCTCCTATCTTAATACTCCTATTACTGTATCTATACAAATTTTAAAATCATATAAAACAGAAAACTGTTTTATATATTTTAAATTATATTTCATTTTTTCTGGTAAAACATCCTCCAAATAAGCCAAGTCTGTATCTTTACCTGCTTTTACTGCTTCATCTAATATCTCATCTTCATCTTTATATTTTATACTAGCAATTGATGTAACACCTGCTGGCATAAGCAATGTTGCCATCATTTCATCTGTATATTTATCAACATATTTTTTTACTTCTGGTCTTGTTCCTACAAATGTCATCTCACCTTTTAAAATATTTATTAATTGTGGTAATTCATCTAGTCTAACTTTTCTAATTATTTTTCCTATTCTTGTTATTCTAGCATCATTCCCCACAGTTACTAATGAGCCTATTTTATCAGCATTTTGTACCATTGTTCTAAACTTAAATATTCTAAATATTTTTCCATTTGTTGTTACTCTTTCTTGTCTATAAAATACCGGACCTTTTGAATCTAATTTTATCAAAATTGCTAATATTAATAAAATTGGTGAAAGAATTATTATTAATACTAATGAAAAGAATATATCAAATATTCTTTTCATTAATAAACTAATTTTCTTTTTTGATATTTTATCATAATATTCTTTAACCTTTTCACTTTTCATATTTTCTGGTAGTTTTTCAAAATCTTTTAATATCATTGTAAATTTTCCTTTTTAGAAATTTTATTTTCCATATTCTTTTAAAATGTCTATAAAATTTGTTATTACATATTTTGCTTCTTCATCTGTCAATAATGAATATAATGGTAATGTTATTTCACATTTATAATAATTAAATGCATTTGGATATTTTTTTATGTCAAATCCTATTTTTTTATATGCTGTAAGCATTGGTAATGGCTTATAATGTACATTTGTTGCAATTCCTCTTTCAGCCATTTTTATTATTATTTCATTTCTAGTTTTTTCATCAATTCCTTCTACTCTTGTTATAAATAAGTGTCCTGATGATTTTGAATTTGTTTTTTTATCTTCATGATTTAATGTTTTCACTTTATGACCTTTTAAAGCTTCTTCATATATTTTTATTATTTCATGTCTTCTTTCTACCAATTGAGGATATCTTTTTATTTGTGCTAGTCCTATTCCTGCCATTATATCTGTCATATTACATTTATAAGCTGGTTCAACTATATCATATTCCCATGCTCCTAATTGATTTTTATGTAATGCATCTTTTGTTTGACCATGTAATGATAATAATTGATATCTTTTATAAATTGCTTCATTATCAAACTTATCATTTTTCTTCCATGTAACAGCTCCACCTTCTGCTGTTGTTAAATTCTTTACTGCATGGAATGAGAAACTTGTAAAATCTGCATATTCTCCTGCCATTTTACCATTTCTCATTGCACCTATAGCATGTGAACTATCTGCCACTATTGCAATTCTTCCTAATTTTTCTTGTAATTCTGATGCTGGTTTAAATATGTCTGATTTCTTTTCTACTATTTTTTGAATTCTATCATAATCGCACATTACTCCACCAATATCTACTGGTATAATTACTTTTGTTTTTTCTGTTATTGCATATTCTAATTTATCATAATCTATTTCAAAATTATCTTTTTGGATGTCCACTAGTATTGGTGTTGCACCAACATGACATATTACACTACATGATGCTGTATATGTGTATGCTGATGTTATTACTTCATCTCCAGGCCCAACTCCTAACACTCTTAATGTCATTTCCATTGCTGATGTTGATGAGTTTAAACATACTGTTCTTTCTGTTTTACATAGT
>CAKPKI010000016.1 GCA_934167135.1 uncultured Clostridia bacterium | reverse complement strand
TGCAAATTAGTACATTTACCACTTCAATCTGGTAACAGTAGGGTATTAAAGACAATGAATAGAAAATATACAAAAGAGCAATATTTAGAATTAGTAGAAAAAATGAAAAAACAAATACCAAATTTAACACTATCTACAGATATAATTGTAGGTTTCCCTGGTGAAACAGATGAAGAATTTGAAGACACATTAGATGTGGTAAGAAAAGTATGTTTTGAACAAGTATATATGTTTATATATTCAAGAAGAGTTGGAACACCAGGAGATAAGATGGAAAATCAAATTCCAGAAGACATCAAACATAAGAGATTTGACAGACTAAAAGAATTAGTAGAAGGTCAAATAGCAGAAAACAATCAAAAATATATAGGAACAACACAAAAAGTATTAGTAGAAGGACCAAGCAAAAATAATCCAGATTTATTAACAGGAAGAACAGACAGTAACAAAGTGGTAATTTTTGAAGGAGATTCTGAACTAAAAGACAAAATTATAAAATTGAAAATAGTTTCAGAACATATGTGGTATTTAAGAGGTGAAATTATGAATGATTATGCAAGTTTAGATACTGCAATAGAAATAATGGCATATAAAATTACTGATTGTGTAAAAAGGGTAGAAAAAAAACCAGGAAAATACGAAAAAGAATTAGAAGAATTAAGAGAAGAAAGAAATAAAATGTATAGTGGAGATATGAAAACCATCAAAAAAATAATAGATATATATGGAAAAGAGCTAAGAGAGAAAGTATCAAAATAAACAATCGGAATGGAAGGAACAAAAAATGGAACAAAGTATAAAAGATAAATATAAATTGTCAGAGGAAGAACATAATAAAATATATAAAGAAATTGAAAAAGAAGTATTTGTAAATTCAACACCACAAGATGAACCAATAGCTGTAATTGTTGGTGGACAACCTGGATGTGGAAAAGGTGGAGTAATTGCATATACTAAAAATCAAGTTGAATCAAATGGAAAATGTATTATATTAATAACAACAGATGAATATAAACCTTATCATCCAAATGCAATAGAAATAGCAAGAAAATATCCAACAGAATATGTAGAAATTGTAGAACAAGATGCTGGACCATGGACAGGAAGCATAATGAAAAAGGCAATAGATGATAAGCACAATTTTATATTTGAAGGAACACTAAAAAATGATAGAATTTTGGACAGAATTCAAGAATTAAAACAAAATGGTTTCAATGTTACAGTAAGAGCATTAGCTGTTCCAAGACTTGAAAGTTTGCTTACAGTACATGAGAGATATGAAAAACAAATGGAAGTTTTAACATATGGAAGATTAATTTCAATAGAACATCACAATAAAGCTTATGATGGAATTCCAGCGGTTGTTGACAAAATTGAAAAATCTGGATTATGTACAGTTGAAGTATATCTAAGAGGAGATGAAATTGGAAAACCAGTAAAAGTATATTCAAGTAAAGAAAAGAATGAAAGCTATCCTACTGCAAGAATTGCACTAGAAGAATATAGAAAATCAGAAGGAAAAGAAACTGTAAAAACAGCAAGCACTAGAGTAAACAAACTTAGGGAAAGTTTTATAAAAAGAAATGCTAAAGAATCTGAATTGAAACAATTAGATGAATTAGAAGATTGGATTAATAAGCCAATAGAAAAATAAGGAGAAAGGTAAAATGGCACAAACAATAGCAGAAATTAAAGATAGATCAGTAATATCACCAATGATGCAAAAATATATCGAAACAAAAGAAGCAAACAAAGATTGCATATTATTTTATAGATTAGGCGATTTTTATGAAATGTTTTTTGAAGATGCACTAATAGCTGCAAGAGAATTAGAAATAACACTAACAGGAAAAGACTGTGGACTACCAGAAAGAGCACCAATGGCGGGAATTCCACATCATGCAGCAGAAGTATATGCAGAAAAATTAATAGAAAAAGGATATAAAGTTGCAATTTGTGAACAGCTAGAAGATCCTAAAACTGCAAAAGGAATTGTAAAAAGAGGAGTAATAAGAATACTTACACCAGGAACAATAGTAGAAAGCAACCTGTTAGAAGAAAAGAAAAATAATTACATAATGAGTATTTGCAAAAGTGGGCTTTACTTTGGGATAAGTGTATGTGACATTTCAACAGGAGAATTTTATAGTTGTGAAATAAAAAGTGAAAACAATTTTGCATTATTATTAGATGAAATAGCAAGATTTGCACCATCAGAAATAATAGCAAATTCAATGATGTTTGAATGCCAAGAAGAAATGGATAAAATACGAGAAAGATTTTCAATATATATGAGCAGATTTAGTGATAAATTCTTTACAGATGATGTTGGAAATTTAACATTAGATTACAATATAATAGAAAATAAAAGAGAAGTAACAAATTTAAAAGAAAAGCCATTAGCAGTAAAATCAATAAATGCATTGTTAGAATACTTAAACGAAACTCAAATGACGAGCTTAGAACATATAAATACAATAACAATTTACAATTTATCAAAATATATGGCATTAGACATAAATGCTAGAAGAAATCTAGAAATAACAGAAAAAATGAGAGATAAAAGTAAAAAAGGAACTTTACTTTGGGTGTTAGACAAAACATCAACATCAATGGGAGGTCGTTTGCTAAGAAGATGGCTAAATGATCCGCTTTTAGAAGTAAAAGAAATTCAAGAAAGACTAGATGCTGTAAAAGAACTAAAAGATAATATGATGCTTAGAGGAGAAATTACAGATACACTAAAAAAAGTATATGATATAGAACGTCTTGCAGGAAAAATGACATATGGTAATGCAAATGCAAGAGATATGATAACATTAAAAAATTCACTAGAAAGATTACCAGAAGTAAAAAATGTTTTAGCAATGTGCCAATCACATAAATTAAAAGAATTATATGAAAATCTAGATGAATTAAAAGATGTATTTGCATTAATAGAAAAATCAATAGTAGAAGACCCACCTATGACAATAAAAGATGGTGGAATAATCAAACTAGGATATGATGAAGAAATAGATACATTAAAAAGAGCTTCTACAGAAGGAAAAACTTGGCTTGCAAAACTAGAAGCAGATGAAAAAGAAAAGACAGGAATTAAAACTTTAAAAGTTGGATACAACAAAGTATTTGGATATTATATAGAAGTTTCAAAATCATTTGTATCACAAGTACCTGAAAGATTTATTAGAAAGCAAACACTAACAACAGGAGAAAGATATATAACAGAAGAATTAAAAACAATTGAAAATCAAATTTTAGGTGCTGAGGAAAAGGTTGTAAACCTTGAATATAATGCGTTTGTAGAAATAAGAACAGAAATTGCCAAAAACATAAAAAGACTACAAAAAACAGCAAATGTAGTATCAACACTAGATGTTTTATCTTCATTTGCACAAGTAGCAGAAGACATGAATTATTGTATGCCTGTTGTAAAAGATGATGGAATTATCAATATTAAAGAAGGAAGACATCCTGTAATTGAAAAAATGATAGGAAGCGGAAACTTTGTTCCAAATGACACATATCTTGACAAAGAAGGAGATAGATTAGCAATAATTACAGGACCTAATATGGCAGGTAAATCTACATATATGAGGCAAGTGGCATTAATTACATTAATGGCACAAGTTGGGAGTTTTGTACCAGCAACAGAAGCACAAATTGGAGTAGTAGACAAAATCTTTACAAGAGTTGGTGCGTCAGATGACTTAAGCATGGGACAAAGTACATTTATGGTAGAAATGATGGAAGTTGCAACAATACTAAAAGAAGCAACAGAAAACAGTTTAGTTATATTAGATGAAATAGGAAGAGGAACTTCAACATATGATGGACTTTCTATTGCATGGGCTGTTGCAGAATATATTGCAAATAAAGAAAAATGTGGTGCTAAAACATTATTTGCAACACATTATCATGAATTAATAGAACTTGCAGATAAGCAAGAAGGTATAAAAAATTATTCAATTGCAGTAAAAGAAAAAGGTGAAGATATAATCTTTTTAAGAAAAATAGTAGAAGGTGGAACAGACGAAAGTTATGGTATACATGTAGCTCGTTTAGCGGGTGTACCTAAAGTTGTTACAAAAAGAGCAGATGAAATTTTAACAAGTTTAGAAAGAAAGAGTATGCTTTCTGGTAAAAAACAAGAAAAGGAAAATAAAAAAGTAGTTGAAGGTCAATTTGATATGTTTAACTTTAAACTAGCAGAAATTGCACACGAAATTGATAAAATTAACTTAAACGAACTTACTCCTATTGATGCTCTTAATACATTAATGAAAATTAAAGAAAAAATGAAATAGGTGAAAAAAATGGGAAATATAGTATTACTAGATGATTTAACAATAAACAAAATAGCAGCGGGAGAAGTAATAGAAAGACCAGCTAATGTAGTAAAGGAATTAGTAGAAAATTCAATTGATGCAAAAGCAACAAAAATAATAATAGAAATAAAGAATGGTGGAAAAACATTAATAAAAATAGTAGACAATGGGAAAGGAATATCAGCAAATGATATTCCTCTATCACTTGAAAGACATGCAACAAGTAAGATAAGAAAAATAGAGGACTTGGAACATACATATTCTATGGGATTTAGAGGAGAAGCTCTAGCTAGTATTGCTTCAATATCAGAGCTTACAATGTGTACTAGAACAAAAGAAGAAGATGGAACAAAAATTATTGCAAATGCGGGAGAAATAATTGAAATAGATGAAATTGGAATTCCTGTAGGAACTACAATTTCTATAGAGAAACTTTTTTTTAATACACCAGTAAGATATAAATTTTTGAAAAACGATGCAACAGAGTTTAGATATATAAAAGAATGGGTACAAAAAACAGCTCTAGTAAATTCTAATATAGCATTTAAGTTAATAAATGATGGAAAAATAGTATTTCAAACAAATGGAAATGGAAATATAAGAGATATTATTTATCTCTTATATGGAAAAGAGATTGAAAAAAATTTATTAGATGTAAATTATGAAAGTGAAGGAATAAAAGTAACTGGAGTAATTGGAAATACTACAATAGCAAGAGATAATAGAAAAAGTCAAATTTTATACTTGAATAAAAGAAATATAAAAAATCAAATTTTAACAAATAGTGCAGACCAAGCTTTTAAAGGTGCTACTGGAATTGGAAAATATGGATTTTTTATTTTAAATTTAGAAATGCCAGCAAATTATTATGATGTAAATGTTCACCCAACAAAAATGGAAGTAAGATTTAATGATGAAAATAGAATTTACAAGGTATTTTATCATGCAATAAAAAGTTCAATGTTAAATAGTGAATTTTTAAATAATAATGAGAAAGAACAAAAAAAGGAAACATATATAGAAAATGAACTAGAATTTTTAACAAATCAATTTAAAAATGAAGTACCGGTAGAGTTGATAAATAGAGAGAATAAAAGAGAAATAGAATATAAATATATTGGGATTTTATTTAGAACTTTTATAATAATAGAAATTGAAAATAATATGTTTTTAATTGACCAACATGCTGGACATGAAAGAATATTATATGAACAAATAAAGGAAAATTATAAAAATCACATTCAAAATAATAGTCAATTAATGCTTATACCTGAAATTTTTAATTTATCACATAAAGAAATTGAATTTGTAAAGGAAAATATAGAATTGTTTAGAAATACAGGTTTTGATATAGAATTGTTTGGAGAGGATTCTGTAAAAATTAGTGGAATTCCTGATATTGAATATAAAGTAAATAAAAATAGAATGTTTTTGGATGTACTAGATGAAATGATTACAACAGAAAGAACTGCAATTAAAGATGTTGAAGAAAGATTTATTGCTACAGTTGCTTGCAAGGCAGCAGTAAAAGCTAATATGGATTTAACTAGACAAGAGGTTGATAGTCTGATTCAAAGATTATTAAAATTAAAAAATCCCTTTACTTGTCCTCATGGTAGGCCTACTACTATAAAGTTTAGTAAGGAGGAGTTGTTTAAAGGTTTAAAATAAATATTAACTATCAAACAAGGATTTTATATAGACTTGTAAAAGGAAAATAATTATGCTATAATATATATGTAGATACATTATGTTTAATAAAACTTAACTTATAAGGAGGAAAAATTAATGGCAACAAGACCAGGTTTCTACATTTTAAACAATCAAGTAACATACAAAAATGTAAATTTTGAGTGGGCTGGTGGTTTTGCAGTCTCACAAAAAAAGAAAAATGTAGCAAGGTTACACGAAGCACTTGGAGGAGCATGCTTGGAGGTAAGTACCAAAAGCGATGTAGTTATTGGAAAAAAGTTGAGTGCTTTTAACTTGAAACTGGATGGATATCCATTAGAAAATGTTTTTCAAAGTTCTAAAGTTTTTGAGAATGGGGGACCATATAGAGATTTATTAAATGTATCACCAAAAGAAGCAAAAAGAGACGAAAGGCTTAAATGTTCTGGAAAGTTAAAAGGCTTTAAATATGATGGTTATTTCTGGCCATTGAAGCCTAAAACTGGTTTTTACGATTATATATATTGTAAAGCAGTTGCTAGAAATATTGAGGCAAACGAACTGAAACAAATTTGCAACTATGAGTATTTTACTGATATAGAATTTAATCCAGCCAAAAGTATTAATACTCAAGCAAGAGCAATTGTAATAATAAAGTTGATGCTTCAACTTTGGGGAGAACTTGTTGTAGACTGTTCACCAGAACAGTTTATGGAATTCCATTCTAAATTTGTAAGTTAAAGTAAAAGAGAAAATCCAAATTTGGATTTTCTCTTTTATATCATAAAAACAAAAAGATGAGATATTAAATCTCATCTTTTTGAATGACTTAAAACCATTTAATAATCAATCCCATAAAAGATCGTATCAGAAACTTTCTCGAGAAAGTTATAGATCCATTGAGACTCTTCTGGATAATCCCTTGAATAAGAATCCATTAAATAGACCATCTCAAGGATTTTTAATAAATCTTTATTTACATTTTCTTCTTTTTGGAGCTTCTCATTTACACTTTTCACATAGTTTAAAATCTTTTTTTTGATTTCTTCTCCAGGATCCTTGTAATCTCCGTCACGAAGATTACTTAACATTTCAAATACAATTTGATTAAGTTCGCTCATTAGTTTCCTCCTCAATTAATTGCTTGTCATTATTTAAAAAATTTATCATATATATTATACAACAAATGTAGAATTATGTCAAGCCAATTAAATTTTTTATTTTATTTATTATCTTTTTTATTATACTTTCTTTTTTTACAACAACAATTTCTTTACAAGTATTGTCAATTTTAGGTTCTTCATGCTTCTTATTCTTTTTAAATAAATCATCTGGGTTATATAATTTTCTTTTATCTTCTTCTATTTGGGATAAGATTTTCTTATCTCTTAATTGTAATGCTTCTTTATTTTCAGCCCAATAATTTACATAGATATTAGCCATAAGCATTATAGTAATATCCATAAGCTTTTGGTCAGTTAAACTAAGACTTTCGTCATATATATATTCGTAATTTAAATCTCTACTATTTTCATAAAATTTTAATTCTTCATCAGGTATTTTATTTCTTGCTTCCATAGGAATATGTTTTAATAGTTCATATACTTCTGAAAGTGATTTTTTATATTCAACAATATTCACTCCTGTCATATTATCTTCCTCCTAAACATTGTTCTAAAGCTTTACTCTTAACATAACCGTTAGTTAATGATTTAAGATCTACTCTTTTTTGCTTATCTATACTATCAGCCATATGTAAGAAAGTTCTTCCCACACTCTCTATTAAATTATGTAAGGCCTCATCTTCCTTATTATGAATATTTGCGAAAACATCATTGACATGGAAGTACTTATCACCAGGAAGTTTTTCAATTGGTTTATCCATTGCTCGAAATCCTTCAACATTACCATTTTCATCAGTTATATAAGACATGCCACAAGGTATCAAAAAATGATGATGTCCTCTTTCAGAAGATTTCATTTCATCTTTGGATGAAACATATAATCCACCAGGTAGCATACAGCCAGGCTTTGTTTCGTATTTTGCATATGTTTCTTTTGACATAGTTTGATTATATTTTCCTTCAACAATTCCAAGATATTGTGATTTAGTTATATTAGGGTTTTTTATGTTTTCTAAAGTTGAAAGTTCATCACTAGTACATTGAGAGATATCTTCTTTTCCTATATGTTTTAAATGTTGTTTTACAAGTAAATCTCTAAAATCGGCATTCTCTATAATATTATTTACAATTTGCCCTCTTACATAATGAGAAATATCAGGATCAGTAAAACTAAAAGTACTATATTTACTACCAAATTTTTCTTTAAGATATGGATTTAATGTTGTTTGTGTAACTGTTTCTAATTTAGGTAAGTTTTTACCATCTTTTCTTAGAATATTTCCACCATTTTCGAAATCAATATCATAATATTTTTCCATAAATTTCTTTTCGATGTCATTAAATGGCATTTTTTGTGTAAGTAAATTTGTAATTTCTGAATAATCTCCTGAAAAGACTAAATCACATAATAATTCTTGAACATATTTTTGAGTTTCTTCTGAAACTCTTGAATATTTATATTTTTGTACTTCTGGGTCATCTACCATGCCGAATTCTTCTCTTTGAGTTGATAAATTAAAATCATTATGTTCAAAAGCATATATAACATCTACAAGAATAGGTGGTATTTCTTTTAAGCATTCTTGTGGAATGCTATATGATGTTACTACTTCTTGTACAGCTTGAGCAAAGCGAAGAGCACTTCCTGTTATAGATTTATTTTCATCTGTAATAGAATTATAAAATTCTCTTTTTCTGTTTTGCTCATCAGTATCAGGTATATTATCATAGTCTATTAAGACAATAGGAGCTCTATCTTCTCTTGGATTTTTCTTGTCACCTAATGCATAATGATATGCAGAGATACCTATACTTTGTGTCATTGATATATATTTTGTTTTTACATTTGGTTTTGAGCCAGATTGTATATGTGTTCTTAAAGACTTTTTACTGTTACAATCTTTACATTCTATATTTCCACCATTATAATCGTAATCTGCTCGAAATAAATACTTTGGACTATTGTTTCTCATATTAATCTCCTTTTAAAATATTATTATAAATAAATAATAACACAAATTATTATAAATGTCTTACAGTATTACAAATGTTATACAAATGTAATATAAATGTAATATAAATGCAATATTTGAATTGGATTTTAGAAAAAGTATATTCTAGTAAAAATTGGAGAAAATATCAAAAAAACAAAAGAGAGGAAAAAATGATAAAAAAAAGAATAACAATCATAACAATTATATGCATAGGTTTACTATTTTGCACAAAAGTAGAAGCATCAACAAAAAGAGAACGGAATAGAAAGCTTTCCAAGCAGTTATCAACCATATTTAAAAGAAATACAGAAAAAAAACCCAAACTGGAAATTCACAGCATTATATACAAACTTAGACTGGAATAATGTAATAAACCAAGAAAGTCAATTTGGAAAAAATCTAGTACCCAAAACATACTCAGACAACTGGAAGAATAAAACACCAGGGCAATACAATGTAGAGGTAGACAGTGGATGGGTAGACTCATCAAAACAAGCAGTAGAATATGCAATGGACCCAAGAAACTTTTTAAATGAAGTCAGAATTTTCCAATTTGAAACATTATCATATAGTTCAAGTGAAAATAGTATAAGTAGTATTGAAAAAATACTATATGGAACAGAGTTTTACCAAAACAAAGTATCATACTTAGATAGTAATGGAAATACAATAAATATGAACGAAACATATTCAGAACTGATATTAAGAGGTGGTCAAAAATCAGCTGTAAGCACATATCACTTAGCATCAAGAATAAAACAAGAAGTTGGACCATTTTTATCTCACAGCTCTATAAGTGGAAAAGTATCAGGATATGAAGGGCTATACAATTTTTATAATATAGGTGCAACAAGTTCAGCAGAACCAATGGGAGCTATTAAAAATGGGCTACAATATGCAAAAGATGGAAAAGGTGCAAGTCAAGCAACTAAAGACAAATATTTAATCCCTTGGAACAACAAAGAAAAATCAATTTCAGGTGGGGGAATCTTTATAGGTTCAAGTTATATACATGTAGGTCAAAATACAGTTTATTTACAAAAATTTGATGTAAATGATGACAGAGGAAGTAATTTATTTTCACACCAATACATGACAAATGTTTTAGCACCATATTTTGAAGCAAAATCAATTTATAATGGATATCAGAAAAATGGAATATTTGATTTACCAATTTCTTTTATAATTCCAGTTTATAACAATATGCCAGACATTCAGAATGAAAGCCCCAATATCAATTCAACCAATTATGAAACAGACAATACTAAAATGTATTGCAATGCAACAAATGTAAATGTAAGAACAGGTCCAAGTACATCTTATGAAGTAATAACAATGCTTAGTAAAGATGCTAAAATGACTAGAATTGCCAAAAGCATAAGCAATGGAGAAAGATGGGATAGAGTTCAACTAGAAAATGGTATGGTAGGATATATTTTTCAAACCTATATAACTGAAATGCCAAAATATAATAAGGTTACGGGAATTCATATTGACAAAAAAGAATTATATATTCCAATGGAAGAAAATTTAAAAATGAATGCATATATTGAACCAGAAAATGCAGATAATACTAAGATAATATATAAAAGCAATGACGAAGAAATAGCCACAGTAGATGAAAATGGAGTAATTACGGCACATAAAGAAGGAGAGACAACCATATATGCAATTTCTGAAGAAGACTCAAATATAAAAGCAGAATGTAAAACAATAGTTGTTAGAAAAATGGAAGAATCAGAAATAATTTTTAATAGTCCACTAAAATTAAATAATTTAGAAATAAGTGGAATAGATTATTCTAAAAATACAGTTGCAGACATAAAGCAAAAAATAATTTCTAATTTAGAAGTAGAAATTGTTAATTCAAATAATGAAACACTATCAGATAATTCAATAATAGGAACAGGAAACAAAATTCAGGTTAAAGAAGATGGAAAAACTTTAAAAGAATATACAATTATATTATATGGAGATGTAAATGGAGATGGAAAAATAAATAGTGTTGATTTATTAGTTTTGCAAAGGCATATATTAGAAATTGAAACTTTAGACGAAATCTATCAAAAGGCAGCAAATATAAGAAAAACTGCAAATAAGCCAACATCAGTAGATTTATTACTAATACAAAGACACATTTTAGAATTACAGATTATAATACAATAAATTTTAGGAAAGGATAATAAAAATGAAAAAAATTATATGTATAATTATAGTAAGTTCAATAATAATTCTATTTAGTTATCCTTTTAGGAGTCAAGCTATAGCAAATGCAACAGTTTATTTGGAGGCCAATACAAATAATGTAATTGTAGGAGACGAAATTGAAGTAAATATCAATTTAAAAGGGCAAAAAGTATCAGCATATTCTATAGATATATATTTTGACAGAACAAAATTAGAATTTGTATCTGGACCCGAAAATTCAAATACCATTGGTAACAAAGTAAAAATTGTTTGGTATGATAAACAAGGTGGTTCAGGAGCAAAAGAAGGAAAAATAGAAAATCTAAGATTCAAATTAATTGATACAGGAATAGCAGACTTTACTGTAAGTGGAGAATTTTTTGACGAAAATGCAAATTTAATACAAACTGATTTTGAAAATTTAGAAATCCAAATTTTAGAACAAGAAAATATAACTGAAAACATGGAAAAATCAATACAAAGACAAGATAGTGTTCTGTTACAATCCTTAAGGCTAGATGTAGAGGGAATTGTACCAGATTTCGAGCCTGATGTATATGATTATGACTTAACACTACCAAATGAGTTAAAAGACATTAATAATATTGATGTTCAAACTATAGCAGAAAATACAAATGCAAGAATAGATATTTCTGGAAACAAGAATCTAAAAGAAGGATTAAATGTAATAAAAATAATAGTAACAAATCAAGAAAAAAATCAAGAATATAAAATAAATGTTACCAAGACAAATGATATAAGTTTAGCAAATGCAAATTTGGAAAACTTAGCTATAGAATATGCAGTTTTATCACCAGAATTTAATAATCAAGTGATTCAATACAACACACAAGTTTCAAATGAAATGACTAAATTAAATATTTTGACAATTCCAGAAAATGAGCAAGGCAAAGTAGAAATAACAGGTAATAATAATTTAAATGAAGGAAATAATAAAATTGAAATAAAAGTTATAGCACCAAATGGATTTACTCAAAGAATATATATAGTTAATGTTTATAAAAGAAATAAACAAGAAGAAGAAATATATAATCAAGAAGTTACAAAAGTACAAGAAAGGCTTGAAAAAGCTTATTCAGTAGATAAAACTGTTTCTAATGATGATGGAAATTCTGATGAAATTAAAGGAGAAGATAAGAAAGATTTTATAGAAAATCAAGAACCAAAAAATCATTTACTAGTTGCAGTTGATGTATTTATAATAATTGCTATTATTATTGGATTTTTAGTTTATAAAATAAGAAAAAACAAGAAAATTGAGTATTAAATTACAAAGTTTCATAAAACTTCCTAATTAAAAAATTAAAAGAAAGCCATAATAGAAATATAAAACAAAAAATAAATTATGGAGGTTAATTATGAAAAAAACTATAAGTTTAATAATAACAACATTAATATTTGCAACATTGATATTTACAGTAAAAAGTTATGCAGCATCGCTAGATACAGTTAAATTTGATGTGAACAAAACAGTAGTAAGACCAGGAGAAGAAGTAAAAGCAACGATTGACTTTGGAAAACAATTAGGTGCATATACAGTTGAAGTAAATTATGACAACAATATTTTTGAATATGTATCAGTAGACGGAGGAACTGCAAATGATACAACAAATAAAGTGAAAGTCACATTTCATGATTCTACAGGAGGAACAAATCCTAGAGATAACATGAGTATTATATTTAAGGCAAAAGAAGGTATAACAACATCAAATCCAACAGAATTAACAGTAACAGCAGAAGGATTGTCAAATACTGATGCTTCAGAAACTTATGATGATATAACAACACCGCTTGTAAAAAATTTAACAGTAGAACCAGAATATAAAGATTATCAAATAACATTAGAACATTCAGGTGATATAGAAAAAGGTGTGGAAAAGGAAATGAAGTTGACATATTCATCTACTATGGGAAGATATTACGAGCATGCAAGACTAATTGCAGAGGCTACTACACCTAAAGATGCAAGTGTTAAACTATTGGCTACAGATGGAGTGACTAGGGCTGAAACAGATATTATACAAAGTGGATGGGGTGATCCTCAGGGATATAAAATAGGAGGAAAAGATGTTTCTCAAGATTTAAATGTAAGAGCTCTTTTCAGCGAAGTTGGAGAATATTCTATAACATTAAAATTAATTGACAGAGATAATTCAGACACAGTAATAGCACAAAAAACATTTGAATATAAAGTGTCAGAAAAAGAAATAACACCACCAGAGGAAGAAAAACCAGAACAGCCAGAAATTACTCCGCCAGAAGAAGAAAAGCCTGAACAAACTACAACTGAGACTAAGCCAAGTGAAACAGCAAAAAAAGAAGAAACACCAAGCAAATTACCTAAAACAGGTTATAATGAATATGTTATTATGTCTATAGCATTATTTAGTATAATAGGAGTAGGTTTATATATAAATAAGAAAAAATAATAAATAAAGGGACATGGAACATTAAATAAATCATGTCCTTTTGATTTTTATAGGGGGAAGGAATGGCTAATAAATTAGCAAAAAAGATTATTAATTTCATATTATTTGTAGCTTTATTGATTTTATTAATATTTTTGTTAATATCTAAAAAAGAAGAAAAACAGATACCTTCGAAATTATCAGTTAAACAAAATGAGGATATTATAGAAGAAAATTTAGTAACTAAAATAAAAGAGAATGAGCCAATAAAAGAGCAGAAGGAATATCCAAAAGTAGAAATTGCTGATACTTATAGGGGATATGATGTGTGTGCAGAATTAGAAATCCCAGCAATTTCATTAGTAACTAATATATTAAAAAGCTATTCTACAACAGCACTTAATATTTCAGTGACTAAATTTTGGGGAGTAGAACCTAATCAAATTGGAAATTGTTGTATAGCAGGGCATAATTTTAAAAATAAGAATATGTTTAGAAACTTAAAAAAACTTAATTTAGGAGATAAATTATTTATTGCAGATAATGAAGTAGGAAAAGTTGAATATGAAATTTTTGATATATACAAGGTATTTCCAGAAGACACAAGTTGCTTAACACCAGCTACTACAGATAAAAGAGAAGTTACACTAATTACATGTACAACTGATTCAAAAAAAAGAATTATAGTTAAAGCTAAAGAAATATAAAAAAATGCTTTTCATTTAACATAAAATATGATATAATGTAGTAAATATTTTTGAAACCAAAAGTATAAAACTATAGCTGGAGGTTTCAATACCTCCATAAAATTTTAGGAGGAAGAATATGGATTACAAAAAGTTACAACCTTATACTAAGAGTGATTGGAAAGGATTAGTAGACTCCAAAAAATACTGGAAAGACTTAGTAGTAAAAAGAAAACAGGAAATAGTATATTATTTCAATAGTGATGGAATATATACAAAGATATCAGTGTATGAAATAAACTATTATCACTTACCAATAAGAGGTTATTATACTTATTTGGATGAATATTTTTTATCGGATGTTTTAAATGTAAAGTATCCAGATTATGTAAAAAAAGCATTGCTTATTTTAGAATTAGGAGACACAGTAGAAACCTTACAAAAAAATATATTACGGTTTGAAAAAACATATAAAAGAAAAGAAGGAATCTACAATACAATTTATCAGATAAAGAATGACAAATTTTATTTCTTTAATAAAGATGGAATATATTCAGGCTTGAATGAAAAAGAAATGTTGAAATCTGATGTAAAAATATATATTGAAACTGCTAGTAGAGAAAAAGTTCGGTATAGAACACACCCAGCAGAGCTAATGAATTTCCTGAACCCAGAATATGATTGGAATATATTTGTTACAGCAATGCTTAAATTAAAGATAGGGGATACATTAGAAAAACTAGATGAATATTATCAAAATCTAGTAGCTGAAAAAGAAATATGGAGTAAGTCTCTGAAAAGATTTATAACTAAGATAGAGAGACCAATTTTTATATGTGTGCCAGAAAATCTGCAAAAAGACACTACATTCGATTTCATTAATGTAGATGTGAATATCATATCAGAATGGCCCAATAAAAAAAAATACATAAAAATGAATATTAAGGAAATAAATAAAATTGTTCTGGATAAGATTGAAAAGAGTAAAAGCTTCAAAAAATACGGAGTTCCAGTAAACTATTTAAAAATCTCAAAAGTCACATTGAGAAATGACTTAAATAGTTTACACTATGTAATTGAATTGAAAATCAAGTAATTCCAAAAGAGTGGAGTCTAAATAGGCACCACTCTTTAAAATCTGCTATATTAAAGTAACAAAAAAGTAAACATAAAAATAAAAAGGATTGCATTTAACATAAATATATGTTATAATGAATAAGTAACTATGAGTACAATATTTTCTAAATAATTTTAGGAGGTAACAAAAATGGGTTATGAGAATTTAAAGGAACATGTTATACGTATTTGGAGAAAAAAAGTATTTTATTTTGACGCAGAAGGAATTTATACTGGAATTCCGATTGAAACAGCACGGAGAATGAAAGATTTGAAAGGGCTTAAATCTGACTATTATAAACTGGGAGAGTTTTGCTCAGAGATGGATTTCTCGGGAGCAACAGCCAGAGCTATCTTAGGTTTGGCTGTAGGTGACTCAATAGAAAAATTGGAAAAAGAAACAAAAAGATTTGAAAACATCGAAAAAAGGGCGGAAAATTCTCAAGATTACAGAAATAAAATCTTGAGAAAAAGTAGTCATAAAGTCTACTTCTTTAACGAGAGTAGAGAATGGATGTGTTTGTCAGAAAACGAAGCTTTTGTGGCAGATATATCAATGCCATATATTTGGCTTAGACAGGGAAAAGATATTTCATATGAAGTAAATATCAGAAATGAACAATTGCTCTTACAGGAATTGGGAACTGAAAACATAGCACTGGTTTGTAAGGCTATTGCAAAATTGGAAAAGGGGGATTCAATAGAAAGATTAAAAGAATTTTGCAATGGAGGGGTAAAATTAAAGGAAAAAAGTAAAATGCAAAACGAAGGAATCATTGCAAAAATAAATGATCCGGAGTTCAGATGCAAACCAGAAAACCCAGATAAAAAGTCTACTTTTGATTACATAATAGTAGACATAGCATTATTAACAACATGGGAAGGAGATAAAAAAGCGTATATAGAAGAAAATAAAAAGAAATTGACCCAAAAGGTTCTTGAAAAAATAAAGGAAAATAAAAAGTTCCTTAAATATAATGTTCCAATAAATTATCTAAAAGTAGCGAAGATAACGCTATATAATAATAGAAACAATATCCAATATATATTGGAATTGAAAACATTATAAAAAAAAAATAGTGTAATTATTTTTTAATAATTACACTATTTTTTGTATTGATATTGAGTTAAATTGATGAAAATTTATTGAACATTTAAATATTGTAAATTTTATCTAGATATAGTATAATCACAACATAATAGAAAAAGAGGAGCAAAAAATGTGGAAAATTAAAGAAATAAAGCAAAAAGCGAGAAAAACACTAAAAAGAAATATATGGACACTAATAATATTAGGACTTTTCATGACAAGTATAGTTGGAGAATATTTAGTGAATAAAGACGGATATTCAAATATAAAAATAATATATGAATATATACAAAACAAAGGAAACCAGCAGTTATCACCACAAGAAATTCTGATAAATGAATATGTAGACAAAGCAATATCGCAATTATTTACAGGAAATATGACTAAATCAATAAACTATTATAATGAAAAACACAATGTTACAAAAGGAGTAATATTTTCAATTTTTAATATATACACAAAAGGGCAAGCACAAGTACAAAATATATTTAACTCAATAGCAAACTATAAAGATAAAGAAGCAATGGCAAGTATTATATTAATTATTGCATCAATTGGAGGAATGATAATAAGAGTGTTCATATCATATCCAATAAAAGTAGGGGAAAAAAGAATATATTTAGAAAGTATAAATTATAGCAAAACAAGAATTAAAAGATTAACATATGCATTTAAAAAAGAAAGATATTTGCCAACAGTAAAAACAATGTTTTTAACAGAAATATACAAAATGTTATGGAATTTAACAATTATTGGTGGAATAATCAAAAACTATTCTTATAAAATGGTGCAATATATAGTTGCAGAAAATCCTAATATAAAGCCAAAAGAAGCAATAAAGATGTCTAGAGAAATGATGAATGGAAATAAAATGCAAACATTCAAATTAGATATGTCATTTATAGGATGGAATTTATTGCAATATGCAACTATGGGGCTTGTTGGACTATATGTTACACCATATTATGCCTCAACGATTGCAGAACTATATGAAGTTCTGAGAAAAGAATATATAGAAAATAAAAAATACAATTATGAATTATTAAATGATGAAAAACTATTTGGGGAAAATGAATTAGAAAAATATCCTGATACTTATGAAACTTCAAAAAAGAAAATTAAAATTGATTATAATAAAAAATATGAACCAACATCAATAATATTATTTTTCTTTATATTCTCATTTGTAGGATGGTTGTGGGAAGTAGGATTATATCTATTTAGAGATGGGATTTTTGTAAATAGAGGAACAATGTATGGACCATGGTTACCAATTTATGGTGTAGGATGTACATTAATAGTATTATTAACGAAATTCAAATCATTTAGAAAAATGCTTAAAAACCCTGTATTAACATTTAGCGTTGTTGTGATATTATGTACAATCATAGAATATCTTACATCTTGGTATATAGAAAAAATATCAGGAATTATGTATTGGGATTATACGGGAGTGTTTATGAATATTAATGGTAGAGTATGTCTAGAATGTAGTATGTTCTTTGGAATTGGAGGATGTTTATGTGTATATTTCGTGGCACCATTTTTAGAAAGAAGGTTGCAAAGATTTACGGCTAAATTTAAAGTTACTGTTTGTACAGTATTAGCAATATTATTTTGTTCTGATAGTGTATATTCTCAGTTTCATCCGCATACAGGGGAAGGAATTACTTCACAAGCACCTGATAGAATTGAAAAGAATACTAAATAAAAAACTGCTATAATTTTTATAGTAGTTTTTTTGTTGTTATAGACAAAATTCCCTTGAATTCGATAAGATACAAGCACTATAATATGGAAATGAAAGGAAATAGGTATGAAAAAAAAAGGAGAAATTTGTGAATTGTCAAAATTAAAAGTAGGACAAACAGGGCAAGTAGTAAGTATAGAAGAGGAAAATAGAGCTATAAGAAGACATATGTTAGACATGGGAATAACAAGGGGAGTACAAATAAAAATAAGAAAAATAGCTCCATTAGGAGATCCAATAGATATTAGTTTAAGGGACTATGAATTATGTATTAGAAAAGAAGATTTGGCACAAATTTTTGTTGAAGTATTATAAAGAGGAGTTGTGAGAAAATGAAAATTGCTTTAGTTGGAAATCAAAATAGTGGAAAAACAACACTATTTAATTTATTAACAGGAATGAATGCTAAAATTGGAAATTGGCCAGGAGTAACTATTGAAAAAAAGGTTGGAACAATAAGAGGAACTAATCATGAAATAGTAGATTTGCCAGGAATATATTCTTTAAGTCCATATAGTATTGAAGAAGAATTATCTAGAAAATTCATTTTTGAAGAAAATCCAGATGTTATAATAAATATAATAGATAGTACATCACTTGAAAGAAGTTTATATCTAACAACGCAATTACTGGAACTAGATTGTAAAATAATAATTGCATTAAATATGGTTGATTTATTAGAAAAAAAAGGGTTTAATATAAACGAAAATAAACTAGAAGAAATATTAGGAACAAAAGTTATAAAAATTTCGGCATTAAAAAATATTGGAATTGATGAGCTAATTAATGAAATTGAAATTAACTCAAATAATAATGAACAATATATTTTTAATGCTAAATTAGAACAAGCAATAAAAGAGATAGAAAGTAGTTTAAAAATAGCAAAAAATAAAAGGTTTGTATCAATAAAAATTATAGAAAAAGATAAAAGATTTAAAGAATTAAATTCATATAATTCAGAAAATATTATAGAAAATTTGTCAAAAGAATATGATATTGATTTAGAAGAATTAGTTGCAACAGAAAGATATGAATTTATAGAAAGAACAAAAGAAAAGGTGGTTTCAATTGGAAAAGAATTTGTTATGATTAATGAAGAAAAAAAAGAAAATATTTCAGATAAACTAGACAAAATATTTTTAAATAAATGGTGTGCAATTCCAATATTTATAGGAATAATGTTTTGTATATATTATTTGTCAGTAGGTGTTGTTGGAAAAATTGCAATAGATTTAAATGAAAAGATGATTAAAATACTATGTAATACAACAAGCACATTATTAAGTAAGTTTGGGATTGCAAATTGGCTAAATAGTTTGATAGTAGATGGAATAATTTCAGGAGTTGGTTCAGTTTTAAGTTTTATTCCACAATTGATAATTTTATTTACATGTATATCTATACTAGAAACAACAGGATATATGTCAAGAATTGCATTATTGTTAGATAGGATATTTAGGAAAATAGGGCTAAATGGAAAAAGTTTAATACCATTTATAATAGGAACTGGTTGTAGTGTGCCTGGAATTATGGGGACAAGAATAATAGAAAATCAGGAAGAAAGAGAAATGACTACAATATTAACACCTTTTATACCGTGTAGTGCAAAATTACCAGTAATAACCTTGTTTTCGGGATATTTTTTTGAAAGAAATTCTGGACTTGTTGCAGTATCATTATATTTTTTTGCAATAATTATAATAATTGCAAGTGCATTAGTAATGAAAAAATTTATATATAAAAATATAAATAGTACATATATTTCTGAATTGCCAGAATACAAAATTCCAAATGCTAAGTATGTTATAAAGGATGTATTTGATAAAATTATTGCCTTTTTTAAAAGAGCTGGAAGTGTTATACTTATTTGCTCTATAGTAATATGGTTTTTATTATCATTTTCGATGAAATTAGAATATGGAATAAATATTGAAAATAGTATATTAGCTTCAATTGGAAAGACAATATCTTGGTTTTTTTATCCAATACTTGGTATTAATAGTTGGGAGACTACTGTTTCGATTATTCAGGGATTAATTGCAAAAGAGCAAGTGATATCTTCAATGTCAGTTATTGCAGGGCTAGCTGAAAAGACAGAAATTAGTGGACAAATTTTTAATTCAGATGTATTTGAATTTTTTACACCTATGTCAGCATATGCTTTTATGGTATTTAACCTTTTCAGTGCACCATGTTTTGGAGCAATTGGTGCGATGAGAAAAGAGTTTGGGAGTGTAAAGAAAACTATTAAGGTAGTGTGTTTTCAGATTGTACTTGCATGGTGTTTAGCAGTATTAATAAATCAATTGGGAATTAATTTTATTTTTATAATGGTGATTGGCATTATAGTAATTGCTGTATTAAAATTAACGAAAAATTCAAAACAAGGAACAAAAAAGGAGTGTAGAGGATGTCCATATTGTAACGATTGTAAACAAACTATTCCTTTATAATTTGCAATATTATAATAGTACTTTTTACGATTATATATAGAAAAGAATTAGACTAAATTTTGTCTAATTCTTTTCAAAATCAAAACCATTATCTAGTAACAGAGAATTATTTTACCCTAAAAAAAGGCATAAATGATTGATAAATAACCTAAAAAAAGTTATAATTAAAGAAAGAATAAGATAGGTAAAAAAATAATATAAGAAAAATTAGATATAGATTTTAGAAAGGAATGATATAAAAATGGAAAAGCAAGTTCCAAGCTTTTTATATAAAATTTTAGCAGAACAATATGGAGAAGAAATAAAAAATAAAATAATAGAAGGATATTCGAAAACAAAATATGTAACTTTGCGTATAAATAAAATAAAATCAACAAAAGAAGAAGTAAAAAAAGAACTAGAAAATGCAAAAATTAACTTTAAAGAAGTAGAGTGGTATAAAGAAGCACTAATAATAGAAAATGTAAGAGAAAACGAAATAAGAAAATTACAAATATACGAAGATGGAAAAATATACTTACAAAGTCTATCATCAATGTTACCACCAATTATATTAGAACCAAAAGAAAAAGAAAATATACTAGACATGGCATCTGCACCAGGAGGAAAAACTACACAAATTGCCTCAATAACAGAAAATAAAGCATTTATAACAGCATGTGAAAAAAATAAGATAAGAGCAGAAAAATTAAAATACAATTTACAAAAGCAAGGAGTAACTTGCACAAATATTATGACAGAAGACGCAAGAAAATTAAATGATTTCTTTTCATTTGATAAAATTTTACTAGATGCACCATGTAGTGGAAGCGGAACAGAAAATATATTTGAAAGTAATTTTTCAAAAGAATTAATAGAAAAAACATGTAAAATACAAGAAGCATTATTGAGAAAAGCATTAAACATTTTAAAACCAGGTGGAGAGATGATATATTCCACATGCTCTATATTACGCAAAGAAAATGAAGAAATAATAAAAAAAGTTTTAAAAAATAATAATGCAAAAATTGTTCCTATAAAATTAGACACAAGTATCCCGCTTTTACCAGTGAATATTGAAGGGAGTATATGTGTG
>CAKPKI010000015.1 GCA_934167135.1 uncultured Clostridia bacterium | reverse complement strand
ACTTTACAGTCCCAAGAAGAAGAAATTAACATTTCTAGAAATATAAAATATGCATTGCAAATAGATACAAAGCTTGAAGGTGCAACTTTTGGAAAAAATGGAATAATAATAAAAGGATGGAAATTGGCAACAGAAGCAAATACTAAATTAGTTGCTAAAATAGATGGGGAAGTAGTAGAAGATACAAAAATAGATATGTATTATGCATATGACCTAATATCAATAATAAGAGGATATGGAACATATGAAGAAAATCCTACTCCTAATTATAAAATAAATATTCCAACTAAAAAGTTAACAGAAGGAAAACATGTAATAAAAGTACAGTTAGTTACATTTGATGATATAGTCTTAAAAGAAGAACAAAACAATATAATAATAGATACTTCAATAAAACATGCAATGCATATAGATACAAATGTAGAAGGAATGTGTTGGAAACCAAGCGGAATAGAAGTAAAAGGATGGAAACTATCAACAGAACCAAATACAAAAATAAATATTTGTATAGAAGACAGAAAAATTGAGAATTTAGAAATAAAAACATATTATGCATATGATTTAATATCAATAGTAAAAGGATATGGAACATATGAAGAAAACCCAACGCCTAATTTTACAGTTAATATACCTGCAACAGAATTTAAAGATACAGACAGTATTTTGAAAATTCAAATGACAACAGAAGAAGGCAAGTTATTAGAAGAAAGAACATACACAATAGTTAATTCAAAAACAAGAATGCATGTTGAAACACCATTTGATAGAACAAGAATTACAAATTCAGTACACAGTGTGTCAGGTTGGGTAATGACAACAGAAGAAAATGCTAAGATAAGAGTTTTAATAGATGGAAGATACCTTGATGGAGAAGCCAAAAGAACAGATAGAAAAGATGTATTAAATGCGATAAGAGGCTATGGAGATGAAAATACAAATGCATTACCGGGCTTTGAATTTTCAATAGATTTTTCAAAATATGATTTAGGATTACATCAAATTGCGGTAAGAGTAGAAAATCAAAATGGAAAAATTGTAGGTGAAGAAGTAATATATGTTTGGTTAAGAAGCACTATTATATATGATGAAGGAACATATGGTGATAGTGGATTAACAAAAGCAGGAAATCCATATGGTTCAAAACTACAGTATTATCGTTATGGAAATGGAGAAAATGTATTTTTTGCAACATTTACAGTACATGGGTTTGAAGATAATTGGAACAATGATGGGGAAGCATTAGTTAATATAGCAAATAAATTTTATGAGGATTTAAAAAAGAACCATAACAATAATTTTGAACTTGCTGATAAATGGACAATATATATATTACCAGAAATAAACCCAGATGGAAGAAAATTAGGAACAGGTAGCAATGGCCCAGGAAGAACAACATTATTTAGTCAAGCACCTAATAATAAGGGAATAGATTTAAACAGATGTTGGAAAAATTCTGGTTTTAGAGCAAATGAAAATTCAAGAAATTATGCAGGAACAGCTCCATATCAAGCCTATGAAGCACAAGCATTAAGAGACTTTTTAATAACACATAAATCTCAAAATGGACAAACAGTACTAGTAGATTTACATGGATGGCTAGAACAATTAATAGGTGACAGAGAAATAGGAATGTATTATGCAGTACAATTTCCAAATGCCCATGGAAGGTCATTAGACAGATATGGAGATGGATATATAATAAATTGGGCAAGAACTGCATTAGCAAGCAATGGAAGAATTGCAAGAACATCATTAATTGAATTGCCAAGAAATGTATATAGTAATAGAGATGCTGAAAATCAAAAATTAGCAGAAAGATATATACAAGCAACATTATCAATGCTTCATGGAGTAAATTAGGGAGAGTTGATGAAGATGAAAAAAATTATTATAATAATATTTTGTATAGCAATAATTATTGGATTAGGAGTAATTGGATATTTTAAACAAAAACCTAGTAATGAAATTTCAAAAGAAGAAGTAAATGACTTAAAAGAAGATATGGGAGTAATTGGAGATTCTGATTTATATCAAATTCAAACAGAGTATGATGGAAATAAAACTTTAGATATAAAACCAGGAATACAATATAAAGTAGCATTTGCAGGAATAATAAAACAAAAAGTTCCAAAACTTGAAAATGTGGATACTATTTTTAATAAAAACTATCCTAAGAATTATGGAATATGGATTGATAGCACTAGTAGAGAAAAGTTTTTAACAATGTTAAAAGAAAATGTAAATAATGAATATGAAATAACAGAAGAAGGATTCTTGAAAATAAAAAAAGAAAATAATCCAACAGACATTGATAATTCATTAAAAGAAATGATACAAAGTAATAAGAGATATATAATAACAATATCAGGAATTTATTATGAAATAGATAGAGTAACTGGTGAAATATTGGATAATTTTTATGAAGATATGGATCCAATGCAAGCAACAAAAATTGTAGATAACAAAGATGATATAATTATTTATTTAACAACAAATATAGAAAAAAAACTTACAACAAAAGAAATATTGCAAGAATTAACTGCATATAAGTAAAATAGACTGTTTATTGCAGTCTATTTTTGTATAGATTTTATTTAGAGAAAATGGTTGAAATTATATTACTTTAGTGATATACTAATACAGAAAAAATAAGAGAGCAAAGAAAGAAGGAAAAAACATGTCAATATTAGTAACAGGTGGAGCTGGATATATAGGAAGTCACACAGCAGTAGAATTATTAAATGAAGGAAGAGAAATAGTAATAATAGACAACTTTTCAAATAGCAAGCCAGAAGTATTAGAAAAAATAAAAAAAATAACAGGAAAAGACTTTAAATTTTACGAAATAGACTATTTAGACAGAAAAGCACTAGAAAAAGTATTTGAAGAAAATAATATAGAAGCAGTATTAAACTTTGCAGGGTATAAAGCTGTTGGAGAATCAGTACAAAAGCCATTAGAATATTATGAAAACAATATATCAGGAGCAATAGTATTACTAGAAACAATGAAAAAATACAATGTAAAAAAGTTCATCTTCAGTTCATCAGCAACAGTATATGGAGAGCCAGAAAGAATTCCTCTAACAGAAGAATGCAAAATAGGAGGAACAACAAATCCATATGGAACAACAAAACTATTTATAGAACAAATATTACAAGACTTATATAAATCAGACAACACATGGGATATAGCAATATTAAGATACTTCAATCCAGTAGGAGCACATGAAAGTGGACTAATAGGAGAAGAACCACAAGGAATACCAAACAATTTAATGCCATATATAGTAAGAGTAGCTTCAGGTCAATTAGAGCAACTATCAGTATTTGGAAATGATTATAATACACCAGATGGAACAGGAGTAAGAGACTATATACATGTAGTAGATTTAGCAAAAGGGCATATAAAAGCACTAGAAAAATTAGAAAAAGAAGAAACAGGAATATACATATATAATTTAGGAACAGGAACAGGATACAGTGTTCTAGATATGGTAAAAGCATTTGAAAATGCAACAGGAAAAACAGTAAAATATAAAATAGCACCAAGAAGAGCTGGAGATATTGCAACATGCTATTCAAACCCAGAAAAAGCACAAAAAGAGCTTAATTGGAAAGCAGATAAAACATTGGAAGATATGTGTAAAGATTCTTGGAAATATATACAAAAACAGACGAAGGAGTAAATTAAAAACAAATGAAAAAGAGAATTGCTTGTATAGCTATTATAATATGCTTATTAATTGCATTTACAGCAACTGTTACAATAGACTGGCTATATGACACATTTGGTCATTTATCAATGGATGAAATAATATTTCATTTAAAAGTACCAATGGAAGGAACTAATACAGATATAATATTTACTTTTTTTAAGCAATGCATATGGAAAGTAATAATACCAACAGCAATAATATCTTTCGTGTTGATATATCCAATGGTAAAAGACATTAAAATAATAAAAGAAATACATACTTCAGAAAGAAGAAGAACAACATTAACAAGTTTGTTTATTTCAATATTAATATTAATTATTAGTGTAAATAGAATAATAGAAACAACAGACATAAAGGAATATATAGAAAGTCAGACACATGACTCCAATTTTATTGCAAAAGAATATGTTCGACCAGAAAAAACAGAGATTGAATTCCCAGAAGAAAAGAGAAATTTAATATATATATTCCTGGAATCAATGGAAACAACATATTATTCAGAAAAAGATGGAGGATTATCAAAAGATGACTTAATGCCAGAAATATCAAAATTAGCAAAAGAAAACACAAATTTTTCAGATACGGATAAATTAGGAGGAGCATATACTTTATATGGAACAACATGGACTGTTGGAGCAATGTCTGCACAAACAGCTGGATTGCCATTAAAATTATCAATTGAAGATAATGCTATGGAAGAATATAGTACATTTCTTGAAGGTGCATACAGTATAGGACAAATATTGCAAAATAATGGATATCATAATTATCTTTTATTAGGTTCAGATGCTAAATTTGGAGGAAGAAAAAATTTATTTGAACAACATGGCAATTATGAAATATGGGATTTTGAATCAGCAAAAAGAGAAAATAAAGCTTCAGAACAGATATGGTGGGGATATACAGATGATCAATTATTTGAATATGCCAAAGAAAAAATAAAATATTTATCAGAACAAGAAGAACCATTTAATTTTACAATGTTAACAGCAGATACACATTTTCCAGATGGATATTTATGTAAGGACTGCCCTAATAAATGGGATGAACAGTATAAAAATGTAATATCATGTTCAAGCAAAAGAGTTGGAGACTTAGTTGAATGGATAAAAAAACAGCCTTTTTATGACAATACAACAATTGTAATTTCAGGAGACCATTTAACAATGCAAGCAAATTTTTTCGAACCAGAAGAGGGAGAACAATATGATAAAAAAGTTGTTAATGTAATAATAAATCCTGCTATAGAAGCAGAAAACAAAAATAGAATGTATTCAACAATGGATTTATATCCAACAACTTTAGGAGCACTTGGAGTAAAAATTAGTGGAAATAGACTAGCTTTAGGAAGTAATTTATTTTCAGATGAAAAAACATTGATTGAAAAATATGGTGTACAATATGTTAATGATGAATTAAAAAAAGTTTCTAGATATTATAATAATATGATATTAGTAAAATAAGGAGAAGGATATGGAAAAAATATCAGTAATAGTTTCTTGCTATAATGAAGAAAAAGCACTACCATTATTTTATGAAGAAATGGAAAGAGCAAGAAAACAAGACTTTGATAAAATTGCAGAATTTGAATATATATTTGTAGATGATGGTTCTAAAGACAGGACCTTAGATGTAATAAAAAAATTAAGAGAAAATGATAATAAAGTAAGATATGTATCATTTTCAAGAAATTTTGGAAAAGAATCAGCGATGCTTGCTGGATTAGAAGCCTCAACAGGTGATTATGTTACATTAATGGATGCTGATTTGCAAGATCCACCATCATTGTTGAAACAAATGTATAATATCATTATGAATGAGGGATATGATTCTGTTGGAACAAGGAGAGTTACTAGAAAAGGAGAACCTCCAATTAGAAGTTTTTTTGCTAGAATGTTTTATAAGATAATAAACAAAATGTCAGATATAGAAATGGTTGATGGAGCTAGAGACTATAGGTTAATGAAAAGACAAGTAGTAGATGCAATTATATCTTTAAAAGAATATAATAGATATTCAAAAGGGCTATTTAGTTTTGTGGGATTTAAAACTAAATGGTTAGAATATGAAAATATAGAAAGAGTTGCGGGTGAAACAAAATGGTCATTTTGGAAATTGGTTAAATATGCTTTAGAAGGAATAACAGCATTTTCAACTGTGCCATTAATATTTTCTTCAATATTAGGTTTAGTATTTTGCCTAATTGCAATTTTGGCAATTATATTTATTATAGTTAGAACTTTGATTTATGGAGATCCAACTTCAGGTTGGCCATCACTTGTATGCATAATAGTTTTTGTTAGTGGAATACAATTGTTCTCTATGGGAATTATAGGACAGTATTTATCTAAAACCTATTTAGAAGTAAAAAATAGACCAATTTATATAATAAAAGAAAAAATATAAAATTACTAAGGAACAATAAAAACATAAATTTTAGAAAGGAAAGTATAATATGTTTAAATTTACATTAGGTCAGGATATAGGAATAGACTTAGGAACAGCAACAGTAATAGCCTATATAAAAGGAAAAGGAGTAGTTTTAAGAGAACCATCAGTTGTTGCAGTAGACAGTAATACAAAAGAAGTATTAGCAGTAGGAAAAGAAGCAAGAAGAATGTTAGGAAGAACACCAGGAAACATAGTAGCAACAAGACCATTAAGAGAAGGTGTAATATCAGACTATACAGTTACAGAAAAAATGCTAAAATATTTTATAAGCAAAATAAATGGAAAAACATTATTTTCGCCAAGAATAATGATATGTATACCATCAAGAGTAACAGAAGTAGAAAAAAAGGCAGTAATAGATGCAGCAAACCAAGCTGGAGCAAGAAAAGTATTTTTAATAGAAGAACCAATAGCAGCTGCAATCGGAGCAGGAATAGACATTGCAAAACCATGTGGAAATATGGTTGTAGATATTGGAGGAGGAACAACTGACATTGCAGTAATATCACTTGGAGGTTCAGTAGAAAGCACATCACTAAAAGTAGCTGGTGATAAATTTGATGAATACATAGTTAAATATATAAAGAAAAAACATAACATAATGATAGGAGAAAGAACAGCAGAAGACCTTAAAATAAACATTGGATGTGTATATCCAAAAATGCAAGAAGAAAATATGGAAATAAGAGGAAGAGATTTGGCAACAGGATTACCTAAAAATGTAAAAGTGTATTCAAGCGAAATGTTAGAAGCTCTTATAGAACCAGCAATGATGATAGTAGATGCAGTGCATTCTGTTCTAGAAAAAACACCACCAGAATTATCAGCAGATATAAGTGATAGAGGTATATATATGACAGGTGGAGGATGCCTAATAAATGGATTAGATAAACTTTTGCAAGAAAAAACAGGAATAAATGTTATGATTGCAAATGATGCAGTATCATGTGTTGCACTAGGAACAGGTAAAGCATTAGATAATTTAGATAAATTGGATAGATAAATATAAAAAAATATTGCAAAATTAAATTGTTTATATTAAAATAAATTTGAGGTGTAGAAAAATGAAGAAAAAAGTATCATTAATAATATTTTTATTAATAACAATGCTTGCAACAACAGTGTTTGCAACAGCAAAATCAGCAGATGTAACAATGGAAATAGTAGAAGACAATATTTGTACAATAAAACTAAACGAATCTGCAAACTTTGAGAAAAAGCTTATAGAATCTGACTTAACAAAACATCAAGTTACACTACAACTAAAAGTCAACAATGATGGAAAAGCAATAATACCATCTGGAGAAATGATGTTAGTAATAGACAGTTCAAGTAGTATGGACCAAACTGTAAGTGGAACAACAACTAGAAAAGACTTAGTTTTAAACTCAGCAAATAAATTAGTAGAAGACTTACTAAAAGCAAATCCAACATCTTTAAAAATAGGAGTAGTCACATTTTCAACAGGAACTACAAAAGATTCAAATGGATATTTAGTTACAGGGACAGAAGCTGATGCACAAAAAGTAAGTGATTTTACAAATGATTTATCAACACTAAAAAGTAAAATATCAGCAATAAAAGGAACAGGACAATATACTAATTTAGATTCAGGATTAAAATTAGCAAAAAGTCAATTCACATCTGCAAATAACAATAAATATATGATAGTATTAACAGATGGATTACCTAATTTAGCAGTAGGATATAATGATTTAGTTACATATAAAGGACTAACAGATGTAATAAATGAAACAAAATCAACACTATCATCATTAAACAATGTAGAACTTATAACAATGTTAACAGGAATAGATAATGAAGAAGCAACATTTAGAACAGAAGGAACAAATAAATACACATATGGACAAGTTATACAAACTGTATTTGGAACAGAAGAAAATCCAACAAAAGGTAAATTTTATAAAATAAATGATAGTGAAATAGAAAAAACAATTACAGATAAAATATATCATGATTTATTACCAATTGAAAACTCATTAAGTGATATAGTAATAAAAGACTATTTCCCACAATACATTGTAGACAATTTTGAAATGACATATGTTGATGGAATTGATGTTAGTAATGTATCATCATCAATAGACAAAGAAACAAATAGTATAACATGGAATATTGCAAAATTAGATGCTGGACAGACAGCAACAATTCAATATAGATTAACTTTAAAAGACGAATTTGATGAAAAAATAATAGACCAAATATTAGATACAAACGAAAAAGTAGATATAACATATAAAGATTTTGATGGTTCTTCAAAACAACAAACTTCAGAAGAAACACCAAAAATAAGACTAGTAAGAGTACCAGTTGATAATACAATAGCACCAGAACCAATTCCAAAGGCTGGAAAACCAGCAATGCTAATAGGTATAATTGTTGCATTAGGACTAGTAGGATTTTTAGGATATAAATCAAGAAAAATAAAATAATAAAATAAAGCAAAGAAAGCCTCAGAAATGGGGCTTCTTTATATGTCTAAAGGATTAGCAACATCCTCCTCTGTTACCACCGCAACAGCAACAAATTAAAAGTATTAAGATGATTATCCAACAACAGTCATCACCAAAACCGAATCCACATCCTCTATTTTCTGGCATAATAAAACCCCCTTTCAATATAAAAATCTTAACTAAAGTAAATCTTTAGGATTTTCTTTTGATAATATATAATATGTTTTTTGTAAAAAAGTGTTACAAACACTTGAATAAGAAAAAGAGAAATGATAAAATACAAGGGTAACAAAAGAATATAAAAAGGTTTAATATATTCTAAATTAGAAAAACCTTTAGAGAGGGTTGAATGAAATGGGAAATATAGTTTTATTAGATGATTTAACAATTAATAAAATAGCAGCAGGGGAAGTAATAGAAAGACCAGCATCAGTAATAAAAGAAATGATAGAAAATTCAATAGATGCGGGAGCAACTAATATAACAGTAGAAATAGAAAAAGGTGGAATATCATATATAAAAGTAACAGATAATGGAAAGGGAATATCAGAAGATGACCTGGATATGGCATTTGAAAGACATGCTACAAGTAAAATAAGGTCAGCAGATGACCTAGATACAGTAACATCAATGGGATTTAGAGGAGAAGCATTAGCAAGTATTTGTGCAATAGCAAGAGTAGAATTAGTATCAAAAACAGCAGAACAACAAAATGGATATAAAGTACTAGTAGAAGGTGGCAATATATTAGATAAATCAGAAGTAGGTTGTCCTACAGGAACATCAATAACAGTAACAAACCTATTTTTCAATACACCAGTAAGATATAAATTCTTAAAAAAAGACTTTACAGAAGCTGGGTACATAGAAGACGCAATATCAAGAGTAGCTTTAGTTCATCCAGAAGTATCACTTAAATTAATAAACTCTGGAAAAACTGTAATACAAACAAATGGAAATGGAGATTTAAAAACTGTAATATATAGTATATATGGAAAAGATGTAGCGAATGCACTAATAGAAGCAGATTATATATATGGTGATTTACATATAAAAGGAGTAGTAGGAAAACCCGAAATAGCACGTTCAAATAGAGCATATCAAATGTTTTTTGTTAATAAACGATATATAAAAGACAAATCTTTATCAGCATCAGCAGACAAAGCATATAAAGGAATGTTACCATTAGGAAAATTTAGTTTTTTAGTACTAAATATAGAAATGGACCCAAGTAAAGTAGATGTAAATGTACATCCAGCTAAACTAGAAGTTAGGTTTGCAGAAGAAGATATGATATTTAAAGCAGTGTATCATACAATAAAAAATGCACTAGCAAAAGAAGAAATGCCTACAGATGTTCAAACATTTGAAAATACAGTACAAAATACGAAAACAGATACTGTAGAATTTGTACGACCTACAAAAAGCATTGAGACTTTAAAAAATGTAGAACCAAGTATAAACAAAGAAGAAACTTTAGAACATACAAAAGTGCTAGAACCTGTAAAAGGTGAAACAATAGTAGAACAGATATTTAGAGCAAGGCAGTTAGCAGATCAGGTACAAGCATTTAGCGAAAATAAGCAAAATGATGATGTTCAAAAAACTAACAATGTAGAAGTATCAGAAATAGAAAAAGGACAAGAAGTTCTTAGAAAGTTACAGGAAATAAAACAAAAACTGATACAAGAAAACGAAAAAATAGAAGAAATAGATGCAATGCCAAATTTAAGTGAACAAACAGAAAATGAAATAACAGAAATTCAAGAAACACCGAAAGAACCTGAAAAAATAGAAATAACAGAAATTCAAGAAACACCGAAAGAACCTGAAAAAATAGAAATAACAGAAATTCAAGAAACACCAAAAGAACCTGAAATAGTAGAAATAAAAGAAATTGAAGAAATACCAGAAGAATCTGAAATAGTAGAAATAAAAGAATTTCAAGAAATACCAGAAGAACAAGAAGCCCAAGAAACACTAAAAGAGCCAGAAACAGAATACAAGCTAGAAACAACCTTACCAGAAACAGGTTATTCAAAAGAATTCGAAGAAATGTATCTAAAACTATTTGGAACAAAACCAATGAAAGCAGAACAAAAAGAAAGTAAAATTATTGAAAATGAAGAAAAAGATATAGAAACACTAGGAAATACATCAATGTTCGACAATATAAAAGAATACCAAAAAACAAATTACAAATTTATTGGAATTATATTTGGCACATACATAATAATAGAAATAGAAAAAGAAATGTATATAATAGACCAACATTCTGCACATGAAAAAATATTATTTGAAAAACTTAAATCAAATTATTATAATGATGAACAAAAGGACTCACAATTAATGTTATTACCAGATATAATAACACTTCAACACAAAGAAATGCAAATAGCAAAAGACAATATGCAAATGTTCAGAAAAGCGGGATTTATTATAGAAGAATTTGGAGAAAATACAATCAAATTAACAGGCGTTCCAGAAATGTGTTTAGACTTAGAAACCAAAGATATGTTTATAGAAATACTTAATGAAATAGATTCAGTATCAAGAAATGCAAAACAAGAAATTGAAAAAAAGTTTATAGAAACAATAGCAAACAAAGTAGCAGAAAAGGCAAATATTGCATTAACAAAAGAAGAGGTGGACAATTTAATGAATGATTTATTACAATTACCAAATCCATTTGTGTGTCCATGTGGAAAATCAGTAGCAATAAAAATGTCTAAATATGATATTGAAAGAAAATTTGCAAGAAAATAGTAGAGCAGAAGGAGAAAATATGGATAAACCAAAAGTAATAGTAATATGTGGCCCAACAGCATCTGGAAAAACAGCATTATCAATAGAATTAGCAAAAAAAATCAATGGAGAAATAATTTCCAGTGATTCTATGCAAATATATAAAGATATGACAATAGGAACGGCAAAACCAACTATAGAAGAAATGCAAGGTATAAAACATTATTTAATAGATTTTATAGAACCAAATCAAAGATATAGTGTAGCAGACTTTAAAAAAGACGCAGAAAAAGCAATAGAAGAAATTATAAAAAAAGGAAAGGTACCGATAGTTGTTGGCGGAACAGGTTTATATGTAGATAGTTTAATATATGGAATAGAATATCAAGAAATTAATTTTGATGAAAAATATAGAAATGAATTAGAAAAAAGGGTTGAAAAAGAAGGATTAGAAAAATTATATAATGAAGCCAAAAAAATAGACCCACAAGCAATTGAAAAAATAAGTCAAAATGACAAAAAAAGAATACTAAGAATATTAGAAATTTACAAAGCAACAGGAAAAAATAAAACAGAACAAGAAATAGAATCCAGAAAAAATGAAGTAAAATATGATTATAAAGTTTTTGCAATAAACATGGATAGAGAAAAACTATATGAGAGAATAAATAAAAGAGTAGACATTATGATAGAAAACGGGCTAATACAAGAAGTAGAAGAACTACTAAAAAAATATAACAAATTTCCTACAGCAATGCAAGGACTTGGATACAAAGAAGTTGCAGAATATTTATATAATAAATGTTCAAAAGAAGAAATGATAGAAAACATAAAAAGAGAAACCAGAAGATATGCAAAAAGACAAATAACATGGTTTAAAAAAAATAAACAAACAATATGGATAAAACCAAATGATTTACAAAAAATTCTAGATGAAATAAATTAAATTCATTTAAGAAAGGAGCTAAAAACTTGGGAAAGGGCGGAAAAATAGTAGCTATATTATCAACAATTGTAATAATAGCATATATTATAAGTGCCATATATTTACTTATAATTCACCCAACAGATACATATGTAATAAGTCAAGGTACAATCTCACAAGAAGATGAAACTGTTGGATATATAATAAGAGATGAAGAAGTAAAAAAAAGCACAAATTATCAAAATGGAATATATGCAATAGCATCAGAAGGACAAAGAGTTGCAATTAATGAACCAATATTTAGGTATTATAGTGATAGTGAAAAGCAGATTACAGCTCAAATAAATGAAATAAACTACCAAATACAAGAACTATTAGAAAAAGATAAAAGTATTACATCAGCTGATATAAAAGCAATAGAGAGTCAAATAGAAGAAAAAATAGAAGATGTAAATACACTAAACAATTATCAAGAAATTAATGAATACAAAAAAAATATAGATACATTAATAAGTAAGAAAATTAGTTTTATAGGTGATGTAACAGAAAATAAAGAAATAAAAAAATTAATAAAACAAAGAAGCACCTTAGAAAATAGTTTTAAAAACAGTTCAGAATACCAAAGAGCTCCTAAAAGTGGAATTGTATCATATAGAGTTGATGGATTAGAAGAAAAACTCTCATCTAAAGACTTTAATATAATAAATGAACAATATTTAAATAAACTAGAATTAAAAACAGGACAAATAGTATCAGCAAGTAATGAATGTGGAAAAGTCATAGACAATTTTAAATGCTATATAGCGATAACAATGAATTCTAAAGAAGCAATGGAAGCCAAAGTCGGTGACAAAGTAAAATTAAGAATTTCAAACAATGAAGAAGATGCACAAATTATACAAATAAATGAAGAAAGTGGAAAAAGAACAATAATATTCCAATTGAATGTTATGACAACTGATTTAATTAATCATAGAAAAATAGCAATTGATGTAGTCTGGTGGGATGTAACAGGTTTAAAAGTACCTAATCAAGCATTAATACAAGAAAATGGATTATATTATGTTACAAGAAATAAAGCAGGAGTACAGTCAAAAATTTTGGTAAAAGTAAAAAAACAAACTGAAAAATATGCTATAATAGATTCATATAAAAATGAAGAATTACAAGAATTAGGACTAGATGCACAAGCAATAAAAAATTATAAAAAAATAAGTAATTATGATGAAGTAATAATAAAAGAGTAATGTTACAAAAATATTACAAAAATATTAAATTTTTATTACATTTTGTAAAACTATTGACAAATAACAAAAAAAGTTAGATACTTAATTGGAGATTAGAATACGAAAGTGTAAAATATTAGGAGGTTAAAAAATGGCAGGAGCTATAATGGACAAAGTATGGGGACTATTCGGTGGAGTAGACCAGGGAGAAACAGAAGAATATGATGATGATGATGTTTATGAATATGATGAGAAATCAAATAATTACGAAAACGAAGAAGATAAAAGTTTCTTTGGAAAGAAGGGAAAAGTAGTACCATTAAATGGACAAAATCAGTCTGTAAAAATGGTTATTTCTCAACCAACTACATTTGAACAATCAGAAGAAATATGTAGTTTATTAAAAGAGAAAAAATCCGTAATAGTTAATTTAGAATATGTTAATAAAGATGTCGCTAGGAGAATAGTAGACTTTATTAGTGGAGGAGTTTATGCTCTAGATGGACATATTCAAAAAATATCTAATTCAATATTTTTAATAGCACCAATGAACTATGAAATTACAAATGAAATGGCTAGAGAAGAAATAAAGAGCAAACTATCTGTTTCTTGGCTAAAGAATAACAATATAAATTAATCTTTTATAAAAAGAGAACGGAGGCTATCTAATATGATTACACCATTAGATATAGAAAACAAAAAATTTAACAAACAAATGATGAATGGATATAATGTAGATGAAGTTGACGAGTTTTTAGATCAGGTTATGCAAGACTATGAAACAAATTACAAAGAACTTGCTTCAATGAAAAATAAAATAGAAGAACTAAACAATGCTTTAAATCATTATAAAAATATAGAAACAACATTACAAAACACATTAGTAATGGCACAATCAACAGCAGAAGAAGTAAAAGGTGTAGCAAAACAACAAGCTGACCAAATTGTAGCAGAGGCTCAAAAAGAAGCTGAAAATATATTAAGAATTTCAAAAGAAGGTGTAGCAAAAGATTTAGAAAATATTGAACAACAAATAAAAATCAAAGAACAACAATATAACGATGTAAAAAAACAATTTGATGTTTATAAAGCTAAGATGGAATCTTTGTTAATCTCTCAATCAGAAATTATTAAAGAAATAAATAAAGATGAAGAATAAAAAAAATGGAACAAAAAATGATTTTTTTGTTCCATTTTTGTTACAATGTTACAGAAATATTAAAACTATATTACAATTTAGTTAAAATACTTGACAATATTGAAAAAAAGAATAAAATATTAGTATAATATAAGAAAGGCTAAATTTGATGTAATGAGAATAATAAGTGGAAAAGCAAAAGGAACAAAATTATATACACTAGAAGGTAACAATACAAGACCTACATTAGACAGAGTAAAAGAATCAATATTTAATATTATACAAAATGAAATAGAAGAAGCAAAAGTACTAGACTTATTTTCAGGAAGTGGAGCAATAGGGTTAGAATTTTTAAGTAGAGGAGCAAAGGAAGCAGTCCTATGTGATAAATCTAAAGATGCAATAGAAATAATCAAAAAAAATATAGAAAAAACTCATATGGAAGATAAAACCCAGTTATTGAATATGGATTTTGAAACATGCTTAGAAAAACAAAAGGGTAAGCAATTTGACATAGTATATTTAGACCCACCATATATGACTAATTACATATCAAAAGCAGTAAGAAAAATAATCGAATTAGGAATAGTCAAAAATGAAAGTACTATAATAATAGAAACAGATGATGAAAAGAGAATATTAGAAGAAATTAATAATATAGAAGTACAAATTGTTGACAAAAGAAAATATGGAAGAGCAACAATAATATTTCTTAAAATAGGAATACCTAGAAAGGGGTAAACGATGGAAATCTTTACATTTTTAGAAACAATAGAAGAGTTAGTAGAAAATAGCAGAAGTCTACCATTCACAAATAAAGGGTTAGTAGATAAAGAACAAGTGCTTGAAATAATAAAAGAAATAAGAATGAAATTACCAGACGAATTAAAACAAGCAAAATGGGTAAAAGAAGAAAGACAAAGAATATTAGTTGAAGCTCAAAAAGAAGCTGATGGTATAGTTAAACAAGCTGAAAATAGAATTATATCTATGATTGACGAACATGAAATAACAAAAAAAGCATATGAGCAAAAAGCAGAAATTATAGAAACAGCAAATCAAATGTCAAGAGAAATATCTCAAGGAACAAAAGAATATGCCAACAATTTACTTGACTCAACAGAAAAAGTATTAACAGATGCATTGGCTAAATTAGAAAAAAATCTTGGTGAGGCTATTAGTTTAATGGAAATTTCGTTAGAAGATACAATAAAAACAATTCAAAATAGTAAAAAGGAACTTCAATAAAAAGTGGGGGCACGCCTTTCAAGAGCTAGAAGGGAGTGTCCCTTTTGACTGAATTAGTTAAAAGAAATTTGAAAAGGAGTACAAAAATGGCAAAAAAGAAGGGCAAAGCAAAAAAAAATAAAAAACAATCAACAAACTTAGAATTAATTATAACAATAATATTAAGTATTTTGCTAACAGTTTTAATATATACAGAATCTGGATATATGGGCGTAGTACTTAGTGATTGTTTTGGAGGAATGTTTGGAATAGTCAAATATATTGTGCCAATAGGTGCATTTGCAGTTTCAATTAAAATGGCTTGCAAAGATGATGATGGATATATATCATCAAAAATCTTTCAATACGCACTATTACTAGTATTTATGGCTGTAATACTTAGTGTGTATGAAATATGTAATGGAGAAATAAATATAGAACAAAATATTTCAGAGGTAGTAAAAGATGCATATGCTCTCGGAGAAAATAATGTTGGAGGGGGAGCATTAGGAACAATTGCAGCAGTACCTTTATTTAAACTGTTTGGAAAAATTGGAACAATAATAATAAGTGCGGGGGCTTCTTTAATATTATTTGCAGTTACATTTGGAATTGATATTTCAGAAATGATAGGAAATTGGATTCAATCAGGAGTTGAAAATAGAAAAGAAAAGCAAGAAGAAAAATTGCAAGCAAGAGAAGAAAGAAAACATGCAAGAATGGAAGCAAAAAATGCAGAAAGAATGCAAATTCAAAAAGAAAGTCAAAGAGCAAAAAATATCAAGGAAAATAGAAAAGCATATTTAGAAATAGATGAAGAATCAAAAGGACCAGAAGAAGTTGAACAAATAAAAATAAACCTAAATGGTAGAACAATAGAAGAAGAACCTAAAAAAGGTAGAAAAAAATTTAAACACGAAAAAGAAGACCTTGTACCATTAGGAATGGAAGAAAAAACAAAAATTGAACCAGATTTTATAGAGGGAAATCTATTTAAAAAAGAAGAAGAAATAAAAGAAGAAAAGGTAAAAGAAGTACTACAATTAGAACATGCAGTTGCTGTAGAAGATGAACATTATGAATATCCACCAGTAGAATTATTGAGCAAGGGAACAAAAAAAGCAATAAAAGGTGGTGCAAAAGCATTAACAGATGTTGCAACTAAACTTCAAAAAACTTTATACAGTTTTGGTGTACAAGCAAAAGTAGAAAATGTATCTGTAGGTCCAGCAATAACAAGATATGAATTGAAACCAGCAGAAGGGGTAAGAGTTAGTAAAATTGCAAATCTATCAGATGATATAGCATTAAACTTGGCAGCAGAAACTATAAGAATTGAAGCACCAATACCAGGAAAACAAGCAGTAGGAATAGAAGTTCCAAATACTGAAAAAGAAACTGTACATTTTAGAGAAGTTGTAGAAAGCGAAGATTTTCAAAATAGCAAATCAAAACTAAGTATAGCACTAGGAAAAGATGTTGCTGGAAATATGGAAATAGCAGATATAGCAAAAATGCCACATGCATTAATTGCTGGTGCAACAGGATCAGGTAAGAGTGTTTGTATAAATACAATAATAGCAAGTGTTATATATAAAGCAAAACCAAGTGAGGTAAAATTTGTAATGGTAGACCCTAAAGTTGTAGAATTATCTGTCTACAATGGAATACCACATTTACTAATACCTGTAGTAACAGACCCAAAGAAAGCAGCAGGAGCATTAGCATGGGCTGTTCAAGAAATGGATAATAGATACAACTTATTTGCTCAAAAAGGTGTTAGAGATTTAAAAGGATATAATGTTTTTGCTGAAAAAGAAGGAACAGGAACATTACCGCAAATAGTTATAATAATAGACGAGTTAGCAGACTTAATGATGGTTGCAGCAAAAGAAGTTGAAGATTCAATCTGTAGATTAGCTCAAAAAGCAAGAGCTGCTGGAATGCACTTAATAATAGCCACACAACGTCCATCTGTTGATGTAATTACAGGTATAATAAAAGCAAATATACCGTCAAGAATTGCATTTGCAGTATCATCACAAGTTGACTCAAGAACAATATTAGACCAAGTAGGAGCAGAAAAACTACTAGGAAAAGGTGACATGTTATTTTACCCATCAGGAGCTCCAAAACCAGTAAGAGTTCAAGGAGCGTTTGTATCTGATGAAGAAGTAGAAAAAATTGTATCATTTGTTAAGTCAAATGGAGTTGCTACATACAATGAAGATATATTGGAAACAATTGAAAATGGAAATAAAACAGACAAAGAGATATCACAAGATCAAGATCCTGATGATGATACAGATCCATTCTTAATGGATGCAATTGATGTTGTTGTAGAAACAGGTCAAGCTTCAACATCATTTATACAAAGAAGATTTAAAGTTGGATATGCTAGAGCTGGTAGAATTATAGACCAAATGGAAGAAAGAGGTGTTATTTCTGGCTATCAAGGTAGTAAACCTCGTCAAGTGCTTATGACACTTGAAAAATTACAAGAGCTTAAAATGAGTTCAGAAGCCAAAGAAGCATAGAAAGGAACATACATGTTAGAAAAAATAATAAAGAAGGATAAAAATGAGGAATTAGAGAGAATATTGGATGAAAAGCAAGTTGATGAGCAAGCAAAAAATCTTCTCCAAGGAATATTATATAAAATAGAAGTGGCATATAAAGACTATCAAAAAGTAAAGGGAATAGAACAAACAGAAGAACAATATGTTGATAAATTAATATTGAACATTAAGAAAAATTGCAATAAAATAAAAGTAGTAAAAGTAAGCCAAAAACTAGAAAACGAAGAATTACAAAAAGAATTAAAGAAAAAGAAATTCTATATAGGAAAAGACGAAATAATAAGTTATCCAATAGAAGAGAAATTATTATATGCAATAGAAAAAAAATCAAACAATAAAAAAATACTAAATAATAAATATGAAGAAGCAACAATTGCGGTATCAGACATTATCAATATAGGAAAAAATATTGATAGATTAGAAGTATTAAGAGATTTTAATGGATGGTCTTGGACAACAGTAAAAAAAGAAATAGAAAATATCGATGCAAACATAATATATCAATGTTTACAGATATTATATGGAAAAGACTTTATGGACAATTGGGTTCAAGACAAAGATGGAATAATTGATTATTCTGAACAAATGTCAAATGAAGGCAAGAAATATGGAGAAGAAACAATAAAAGAAATAAAAAAAATATTAGTAAAAATAGCCATAGCAAATGATGTAAAAGAAAATAAAGAATTTGCAGAAGAAATATCAGCAAAATTAGAAGAAGTACAAGAAAAAGCCAAAAAATATGAAAATAATAGAGAAAATATTGAAAAAATATCAGAAAAAAGAAAGCAAGCAATGCAACAATTAAGTGAAATAGAAAAGATATTAGGTCAAAAATCAAAATTAAAAGAAGAATATGAAAAAAGAAACAAAGAATTACCATTTGAAGAAAAGATTTTTAATATAAAAACACTAAAAAAAGAATTAAATGACCAAAAAAGCAAATTATTTAATGAAATAAATGAAGCAAATTATTTATTAAATCCTATGAACTATATGGAAGAAAAAATAAAAATAGAACAAAAACAAAAAATATTAGAAGCTAGTAAATTAAAACCAAAGCAAAAAGAAGAATTAGTAATTGAATTTATAAAATATTTTCTACAGTGCCTAAATATAAAAATAGAAGAAACAAAAGAACAAACAGAAATCTTTAAACTAATATATCAATTTAGGTATTTTGTGAATATACCATTTAATTTAGAAGAAAGTATAAAAGATGTTGAAAAACTAGAAAAAAATATAACAAAAACAGAAAAAATATTATTAAAAAAAGCCATAGAAAGTAAAGTTATAGTAAAAATACCAATTGAAATAATGAAACATTTATGTGAAACAAGAATAGTACTATTAGAGGAAACATATTTTAAAATAACAACAAAAGAAGAAAAAAATTATGTACAAATATTTGATGAAAATATAACAGAAGAAAAATTTGAAGTAAAATCAGTAGGAAAAACAAAGATAAACAAAAAGATAAAAATATTTATATAAGGACAATTGTCCGAGAAAGGAAAAATATATGAAAATAACATTTTTAGGAGCAACCAAAACAGTTACAGGCTCAAACTTTTTAGTAGAAGCAGCTGGAAAAAGATTTTTAGTAGATTGTGGAATGTATCAAGGAAAAGCAGAACTAGAGCTAGAAAACTACAACCCATTTGATTATAATCCAGCAGAAATAGATTTTATGCTATTAACACATGCACATATAGACCATTCAGGAAGAATTCCAAAACTATATAATGAAGGATTTAAAGGACCAATATATGCACATAAAGCCACATGTGACCTATGTGGAATAATGTTACCAGATAGTGGACACATTCAAGAAATGGAATCAGAATGGAAAAATAAAAAAAGAATAAGAAAAGGAGAACCAACACTACCACCATTATATACAGCAGAAGATGCAATAAATAGTCAAGAACTATTTGTACCAGTGAAATATGATGAAATAATTCAAATAGACGAAAATATCAATGTAAGATTTAATGATGCAGGGCATATGTTAGGTTCAAGTATAATAGAAGTTTGGGCAAACGAAAATGGAAAAGAAACAAAAGCAGTATTTACAGGAGATATAGGAAATAATGATTTACCATTATTAAGTTCACCAACAATGATAGAAAATTGTGATTATCTAGTAATGGAATCAACATATGGAAGTAGATTACATGTAAAAAATAACCAAAAAGCAGAAATATTTTTAAATGTAGTATCAGAGACAATTGATAATGGGGGAACAGTAGTAATTCCATCATTTGCAGTAGGAAGAACACAAGAAATATTATATGAACTAAACAAAATAAAAGAAAACACAAGTGATGAAGACTTTATAAGAAAATACAAAACATTAATGAAAGTACCTGTATATGTAGACAGTCCACTTGCAATATCTGCAACAGAAATATTCAAGCAAAATACAGAGCTTTTTGATGAAGAAATAAAAGAAGAAATGGAAAGAGGAGATAATCCATTAGAATTCCCAGGTCTAAAATTTACTCAAACAGCAGATGAATCAAAAGCTTTAAACGAAAGTACAGAATCATCAATAATAATATCAGCAAGTGGAATGTGTGATGTAGGTAGAATAAAACATCATTTAAAACACAATATTTGGAATCCAAACAGTACAATACTATTTGTAGGATATCAAGCACCTGGAACACTTGGATACTCAATAGTAAATGGAGCTAAGAAAGTAACAATATTTGGAGAAGAGTTTGCGGTAAATGCTAGAATTGAATATATAGAAGGATATTCTGGTCATGCAGACCAAGAATGGTTAATGAATTTTGTATACTCATTCATATCAAAACCAACACATATCTTTTTAGTACATGGAGAAGAAGAAGCACAAGATGTTTTAAGAGATAAGATTGTAGAAGAAACAGGAATAGGTGTTACTATACCTGAATATGGAGAAACTTATGAGCTAGAAGGAGAAACAAAACTTATAAATAAAATTAAAGTTAGAAAAGCAAAGAGCATGAGACAAGAAATACTAGCTAGATTAAACAAATTACAAAGAGAAATTAAAGACATGGATGCAAGCGTAAAAGAAGATGTAGAAAATACAGATTTACGAGATGAAGACATGTTCAGAATAAATGAAAAAATTAAGGACTTAGAACAACAGATTTTAAATATTATAGAAGGGTAGAATATACAATGGAAAAATATCTAAATGAAGGAATAATAGGAAATAAAAACATGTTAGTAACATTTTCAGAAAAAGGAGAAATGTTAAGATTATCATATCCGAATAGAGATAGTAGACAATATTTAAATTACTTCCACACAGGAGTAAAAATAAATGATTCATGTTTAATAAAATTACATGAAGATATAAATAATAAATACATTCAATATTATGATACAGACACAAATATATTAAATACAGAAATAACAAACACATACTTTAATCTAAAAATATTACAAACAGATTTTGTAACAATAAAAGAAGATATACTTGTAAAAAAATACACTTTTATAAATGAAAGTAACATAGACTTAGATGTAAAATTTTTAATACATTCTGAATTATTATCAGATCAAAATAATTTTGTTAGTGGAATGAAAACTGATACGGGAATGATACAATATGCTCATGACTTTTCTTTTGCAACATTTGCAAAAACACCTAAATTACTAAGCTATCAAATAAACAATAGTATAAATAGTATAGGCTCAGGAATAATAGGCGGAAAAGATTATATAGGAATGTCTAAAGATTCAAGTATAAGTTACGATATAGGAATAATAAAACCAGAAGAAAAAAAAGAAATTGAAATTTGCATAGTAATAGATGTAAGCAAAAAATCAATGAAATTTTTTGAAGATGTAATAGAAAGAATTAGAAGAATTGACTTAAATAAAGAATATATGGA
>CAKPKI010000014.1 GCA_934167135.1 uncultured Clostridia bacterium | reverse complement strand
ATTCTATGCAATTTTATGGTAAGAGTTCACGATAGTGGAAAGGACCCATAAAATAAATTAGAATTTCTTAAATTTTATAACAAGCCGAGACATGTAATGAAAAGCTTATATTTTTATGGGTTATTGAGATTAATTATAATAAAATATTAATATATAATTATATAAAATAAAAAATTAGCAAAAACACTTGACAAGTGCTAAAAAATATTGTATTATAGTATACGAATTAGCAAACAACAAAAAAGAGTGCTAAAACAAACTAACAATTCCTAAAATAAGGAGGAATAAAAATGTTAGAAGAAAGAAAAAAAAGAGTATTACAAGCAATAGTAGAAGAATATATTCAAACAGCGGAACCTGTAAGTTCAAATGCAATAATGAATCTAGAAGGACTAGAATGTAGTAGTGCCACAATAAGAAATGAAATGGCAGAACTAGAAAAAATGGGATATTTGGAAAAACCACATACATCTGCTGGAAGAGTACCATCAGCAAAAGGATATAGATACTATGTAGACGAATTATTACAAGAAGATAAAATAACACTAGATGAAATTAAATACATTAGTGAAAAACTAGAAACAAAAGTAAATGAACTAGAAGAAATAACAAAAATAACATCAAATACAATATCAGAAATAACGCATTATACAACAGTTTCAATAGGACCAAGTTCAGATGTACAAAAAATAGAAAATATAAAATTTGTATTATTAAGTCCTAGAATGATGATGGCAGTTATTTTAACAGATTCAGGGTTAGTAAAAGAAACGATAATAAAATTTGACGAAGACATTACAGAAAATCAAGTTCAAACATTAAGCTATATGTTTAATAATAAACTAAAAGGAGAACCTATAACAAAAATAGATAAACCATTAGAAAAATATTTAGTAGAAGAAATGAGCTATAGTGTAAACTTAATAAAACCAATTATAGAACAAATGAAAAAGGTTGTTGAAGAAGAAAGTGTACATTTAGAAGGAGCAAATAAATTATTTGAATTACCAGAATTTAATAGTTTAGAAGTTGCCAAAAACTTTGTAAATATATTAGATGAAAAAGAACTAATGGCAGATATGTTAAATACTGGTTTTGCCAAAGATATAAATGTATATATAGGAGAGGAAAACGAAAAAGAAGAACTAAAAGACTTTAGTGTAGTAACATTCAAACATAGAATAGGAAATAAAGATTTGGGAACAATTGGAATAATAGGACCAAAGAGAATGGATTATGCAAAAGTGATTTCTGTAATGAAATATATTAGTGAAAAATTAAACAATGAAAAAGAAAACTCAGAAGATGATACAAATTAAAAGAAAGAAGGTATAAAATGGATAAAGAAGAAAATGTTGAAGAAGTTGAAAATAAAGAAGACTGCATAATAGATCCAAAACAACAAGAACTTGACGAATTAAATGACAGATATAAAAGAGTTATGGCAGAATTTGAAAATTATAAAAAAAGAAGTAGTAAAGAGCGTGAAACATTATATAATTCAATACTTGGAGATATAGTTGAAGTATTTTTACCAATAGTAGATAATCTGGAAAATGCTTTAAAAGTTGAGACACAAGATACTGAATACAAAAAAGGTATAGAACTAGTTCTTAAACAATTTAAGGATGTGTTAAAAACAAAAGGAGTTGAAGAAATTCCGGCAGTTGGAGAAACTTTTGATCCAAGTTTACATGAAGCTGTAAGTAGTATTCAAGATCCAGATAAAAATGCACAAGAAATTGTGCAAGAATATAGAAAAGGCTACAAAATAGGCTCAAGGGTAATACGTCATTCTATGGTTGTAGTGGCTAATTAGCATAAAAAGCACTAATCTGCACATTTTCAATAGCTATTGTAAACATCGACATACCAATGTATGCCTTCTGCTTACAATAACTATCAAAATGCACATCTCAACACTTTTAATGCTAATTAAAGAATAAATAGTTATTAATTTTAAAATTATATATTAAGTCATACACAACAAAATGTGTTGTGCGACTGAAAGAAAGGAAGTAATTAATTATGGGAAAAATAATAGGAATCGATTTAGGAACAACAAATTCATGTGTAGCAGTAATGGAAGGAGGAGAACCAGTAGTAATACCAAATGCAGAAGGAAACAGAACAACACCATCTGTAGTAGCATTTTCTAAAAATGGAGAAAGACTAGTAGGACAAATAGCAAAACGTCAAGCTGTAACAAATCCAGAAAACACTGTTATATCAATAAAAAGAAAAATGGGAACAAACGAAAAAGTTGATATAGATGGAGATAAATTCTCACCACAAGAAATATCAGCAATGATATTACAAAAATTAAAATCAGATGCTGAAAATTATTTAGGACAAAAAGTAACTCAAGCAGTTATTACAGTACCAGCATACTTCAGTGACAGTCAAAGACAAGCAACAAAAGATGCAGGAAAAATAGCAGGACTTGAAGTACTAAGAATTATAAATGAACCAACAGCAGCATCATTAGCATATGGAATGGATAAAGAACAAGATCAAAAAATAATGATATATGACTTAGGTGGAGGAACATTCGATGTTTCTATACTAGATATTGGAGATGGTGTATTTGAAGTATTAGCAACAAATGGTAATACACACTTAGGTGGAGATGACTTTGATGAAGCAATAATCAAATACTTAGTTGACGAATTCAAAAAATCAAACGGAATTGATTTATCAACAGATAAAATGGCAATGCAAAGATTAAAAGAAGCTGCTGAAAAAGCTAAAATTGAATTATCAGGTGTTCAACAAACACAAATCAATTTACCATTTATTACAGCTGATAGCACAGGACCAAAACACTTAGATGTAACATTAACAAGATCAAAATTTGAAGAATTAATACATGATTTAGTAGAAGCAACAGCTGGACCAGTTAACCAAGCATTAAAAGATGCTGGATTAACAGCAAATGATATTCATAAAGTATTATTAGTTGGTGGATCAACAAGAGTACCAGCAGTTCAAGAAGTTGTTAAGAGAATAACAGGAAAAGAACCAGATAAGGGAATAAACCCAGATGAATGTGTTGCTGTTGGTGCAGCAATCCAAGGTGGTGTATTATCAGGAGATGTTAAAGACTTAGTATTATTAGATGTAACACCATTATCATTAGGTATTGAAACATATGGTGGAGTATTTACAAAATTAATAGACAGAAATACAACAATACCAACAAAGAAATCACAAATTTTCTCAACAGCTGCAGATGGTCAAACATCAGTAGAAGTTCATGTATTACAAGGTGAAAGAGAAATGGCTGCATATAACAAAACATTAGGAAGATTCCAATTAACAGGAATTCCAGCAGCACCAAGAGGAGTACCACAAATTGAAGTAACATTTGATATAGATGCAAATGGTATAGTTCATGTATCTGCAAAAGATATGGCAACAGGAAATGAACAAAATGTATCAATTACAGCTTCAACAAACTTAACAGATGAAGATATCGAAAAAGCTGTTAAAGATGCAGAAGCACATGCTGAAGAAGATAAAAAGAAGAAAGAAGAAATCGAAGTTAAAAATAATGCAGAAAGCTTAATTTATAACAGTGAAAAAACATTAGGAGAATTAGGAGATAAAATTAGTGGAGAAGAAAAAGCTAAAGTAGAAGCTGAAATCGAAAATACAAGAAAAGCTCTTGATTCAAATAATACAGAAAACATCAAAGAAGCTACAGAAAAATTAACAAAAGTATTTTATGAAATGTCAGAACAATTATACAAAAATGCAAATCCAAACGGAGGAGTAGATCCAAATGCAACAGGAGCTGAAACAAGCGAAACAGATACAAACAATGATGGAAATGTATATGACGCAGATTATAAAGTAGAAGATGATGACAACAAATAATATATAATGAGTAAGGCAGGCAGAATTTTTAATCTGCCTGCAAGTTTAATGTTAAAGAAGGATAAAGAGGTGAAATAGATGGCTACAAAAAAAGATTATTATGAAATATTAGGAGTTCAAAAAACTGCGACAGATGATGAATTAAAAAAAGCATATAGAAAAATGGCAAAAAAATATCATCCAGATGCTAACCCAGATAATAAAGCAGAAGCAGAAGCAAAATTTAAAGAAGTAAATGAAGCTTATGAAGTGCTATCAAACCCACAAAAAAGAAAAATGTATGACCAGTTTGGTACAGCAGACCCTCAAGGTTTTGGTGGAGCTGGTGGACCATTTGGTGGAGGAAATTATTATTCATATACATCTTCTGGTTTTGATGGATTTTCTGACTTTGGAGATTTAGGTGATATATTTTCATCATTTTTTGGTGGAGGTGCAAGAACTGGTGCAAGAGCACAAGCTCAACGAGGACCAAGAAAAGGTGCAGATCTTAATCTAAATATGGATATTACATTTGAAGAGGCATTTTTAGGAGTTGAAAAAGAAATATCAATTACAAGACCAGAAACATGCGGTATCTGCCATGGTTCAGGTGCAAAACCAGGAACATCTGTTACAAAATGCCCAACATGTAATGGAACAGGAACAGTAAAGCAAGTTCAAAATACAATACTTGGTCAAATGCAAACAAGCAGAACTTGTACTGCATGTCATGGAACTGGTGAAATTATAAAAGAACCTTGTGACAATTGTAAAGGAAAAGGAACTGTTAGAAAACAAGCCAAAATAAAAGTCAAAATTCCAGCAGGTATAGATAATAATCAAACAGTAGTATTAAGAGGAGAAGGAGAACCAGGAGAAAAAGGTGGACCTAAAGGAGATTTATACATAACTATAAAAATGAAGAGAAGTAATGTATATACAAGACAAGGAACTACTGTAATGTGTGAGGTTCCTATAACAATTACACAAGCAACCTTAGGTGCAAACTTAAAAATACCTATGGTTGATGGTAGTATAGAAAATTACACTATTCCAGAAGGAACTCAAACAGGTACGAAGTTTACTATAAGAGATAGAGGATTTTCATCATTAAATTCTTCTGCTAGAGGAAATTTTGTGTTTACGGTTACAGTTCAGACTCCTAAAAGAATTAATAAAGAACAAAGAGAGCTATTGGAAAAGTTGGCTAAAACTATGAATGAACAACCACCAGTGAAAAAAAGAGGATTATTTGGATAATTATTGAAAATTTACTTGCAATTATAAACATAATGTGTTATAATAACAAAGTAACCGATAACGGGTAATAGAAAGTTTACCTACAACATGAAAAAATGAGGAAAAGTCCTATGAAGAGGGTAAAAGAGATCATGAAGGAACGCGAAAATTGGATAGAGGTTGTAAGTGATTTGGCTTTGAAAAAGTCATTTGGAAAACTTGAGAATCATGTTGAAGAACACCAGATGGAATTCTGGGATCAGCTGTTTCTCAAAGTACCAGAACGTTTAATTAGTGAAGCAGTTAGAGATGCACTTAGTGAACAAAAACAGGCAGATGTATACGAAAAGTATGAAAGCTTAGTTGATGAAGTAAAAAAAGAAACGGCCAACAAGTTGTCTAAGAACCTAAATGAGTATGGTTGGAAAATAGGAAAAAAACAAAAAGAGTGGGTTCTAGGCAATATAGAGGACACAACTATAAAGGAGGGCACTGGTATTAAAGGAAAGAAAATTCTTATGTTAAACAAGTTCTTCCTGAAAAATAAAAAAGAAGGTTCCATTAAGCAGATTGAAATGAAAGAGGAGGTAAACAAGGAAGAGTCAATCGAATGATGACTCAGGAATTGAAGTTGAAACTATAATGTTTTAGCTTCAATTCTTTTTTCTTTTTCAAAAATCACTTTATTTTTTTAAAATTGTATAGTATAATGTATTGGGAAAATTATACAAATAGGAATAATTGAAAGGGCTGATATATAATGAATAAAAAAAGAATAGTAACAGGAGATAGACCAACAGGGAGATTACATATAGGGCATTATTTTGGTTCATTAAAAAACAGAGTAAAAATGCAAGAATCAGGAGAATATGAACCATACATATTAGTAGCAGATGTTCAAGCATTAACAGACAATTTTAATAATCCAGAAAAGGTAAGAAAAAATGTAAAAGAAGTTGTAATGGATTATTTATCAGTAGGAATAAATCCAGAAAAAACAACAATATATATACAATCTATGATACCAGAAGTAGCAGAATTAACAGTATTTTACTCTAATCTAGTAACAATAGCAAGATTAGAAAGAAATCCAACAGTAAAAACAGAAATTGCACAAAAAAGAAATATATTTGGAGAAAGTGTAACATATGGATTTTTAGGATATCCAGTAAGTCAAGCAGCAGACATAACAGCCTTAGAAGGAACAGTTGTGCCTGTAGGGGAAGATCAATTGCCACTAATTGAGCAATGTAGAGAAATAGTAAGAAAATTCAATAGTATATATGGCGATGTTTTAGTAGAACCAGAAGCTGTGCTATCAAAAGAAAAAAGAATAAAAGGACTAGACGGAAATGAGAAAATGGGAAAATCATTAGGAAATGCAATTTATCTATCAGATACAGAAGAGGAAGTCAATAAAAAAGTAATGGGAGCAGTTACAGATCCAAATAGAATAAAAAAAGATGACTTAGGAAATCCTGATATATGTATGGTAGCATATTATCATAATTTATTCACAGAACAAGAAGAATACAAAACTGTATGTGAAGAATGTAGAGCAGGAAAAAGAGGATGTGTAGCATGTAAAAAACAACTAGCAAAAAATATAAATGCAACACTTGCTCCAATAAGAGAAAAAAGAAAATACTATGAAAAAAGACCAGAATTAGTAGATGAAATATTAATAAAAGGAACAGAAAAAGCTAGGCAAACAGCAAAAGAAACTATGAAAAAAGTAAAAAAAGCTATGAAATTAGATTATTTTGAATAATTAAAAGGAGGAAATATGTTTACAGACTATGCAAAAATAACCATAAAATCAGGTAATGGTGGAGATGGTGCAATAACATTCAGAAGAGAAAAATATGTGGCAGCAGGTGGACCAGATGGTGGAGATGGAGGTAGAGGCGGAAGCATCTATTTTCAAGTTGACCCAAATGCAAATACGCTAATTGACTTTAGATACACAAAAAAGTTTAAAGCACAAAGTGGTGAAAACGGTAGTGGAAACAACAAATATGGTAAATCAGGAGAAGATTTATATATAAATGTTCCAATAGGAACCGTAATAAAAGATGTAGAAACTGGAAAAATTGTTGCAGACTTGTCAAAAGAAGGGCAAAAAGAACTTGTACTAAAAGGTGGGAGAGGAGGCAAAGGAAACTCACATTTTGCAACTGCCACAAGACAAGTACCAAGATTTGCACAAGCTGGAGAAGAAGGAGAAGAAAAAGAAGTAATATTAGAATTAAAATTATTAGCAGATGTAGGATTACTAGGATTTCCTAATGTTGGAAAATCAACATTTTTATCAGTTGTAACAGATGCAAAGCCTAAAATTGCAAATTATCATTTTACAACAATAGAACCAAACTTAGGAGTTGTAAAAACCAAAAATGGTGAAAGCTTTGTAATTGCTGATATTCCAGGAATTATAGAAGGTGCTAGTGAAGGAATTGGATTAGGAATTCAATTTTTAAGACATGTAGAAAGAACAAGACTATTATTACATGTAATAGATGTGTCTGGAATAGAAGGTAGAGATCCTGTACAAGACTTTTATACAATAAATGAAGAATTAAAAAAATATAGTGAAAAATTAAGTACAAGAAAGCAAATAATAGTAGCAAGCAAAATAGATGTAATGCAAGATAATACAGGATACAAAGAACTTGAAAAATTAGCTAAAAAAGAAAGATTAGAACTATATAAAATCTCAGGAGTAACAGGAGAAGGAATAGAACAATTGCTAAATCATGTTGCAGAAGTATTAAAAACATTACCAAAAGAAGATATAGAAGAAGTTGAAGAAAGAGTTGTATATACATTAGAGGAAGACAAAAATCAATTTACAGTAAGAAAAGAAGATGATATTTTTGTAATTGAAGGAAGAGCAATAAATAGGCTTATGGGAAGAATTAATATTGATGATAATGAGTCAATGTATTATTTCCAAAAGAGTCTAAAAAATCTTGGAATTGAAGATGAATTAAAACGCCAAGGAATAAAAGAAGGAGATTATGTTAAAATTCTTAACTGGACTTTTGAGTGGTATGCATAAATTAGGAGGATAAAATGCAAAATATATTAGAAATATTGCAAGACACCGCAATAGATACTTTAAAATTAATACCGTTTTTATTTATCACATATTTAATAATGGAGTATATAGAACATAAAACAAGTAATAAATTAAGAGATACTATAAAAAAGTCTGGAAAATTTGGTCCATTGTTAGGGGCAATAACTGGAATATTTCCACAATGTGGATTTTCTGTATCTGCAACAAATTTATATTCTGGAAGAGTAATAACTATGGGAACATTGATTGCAGTATATATAACAACTTCTGACGAAATGTTGCCAATATTAGTAACTGAATCCGTACCAGTTAAAACAATATTAACAATATTAGCAATAAAATTAATTCTGGGAATATTAGCGGGATTTATGATAGATATCATATTAAACTTTATAAAAAAAGATAAAACAGAAAATCAACACATTGAAGAATTATGTGAGCATGACCATTGCCATTGTGAAGAGGGAATTGTTTCCTCTTCATTAAAACATACATTAAATATAACAATATTTATATTTATAATTACATTTGTGTTAAATGGAATTATTACATATATTGGAGAAGAATCAATTGCCCATTTTATGAGCAAAAATGTAATATTGGGACCTATTGTGGCAAGTATAATAGGTTTAATTCCTAATTGTGCATCATCAGTAATATTAACAGAACTATTTATTGAAAAAGTAATATCAATGCCAGTATTGATATCAGGAGTGTCTGTGAATGCTGGTGTAGGATTAATAGTTTTGCTAAGAACAAATAAAAATGTTAAAGAAAATTTAAGTATAGTAGGGATATTATATGCAATAGGAGTAATATCAGGTGTTATTTTGGAAATATTATTATAAAATTAGCAAAAAAACTTGTATTTTAGGCTAATTTGTAGGATAATATATATGTAATAATATATTGTGCCTAGAAAGGAACAAAGAAAAATGAAAATAATAGATAAATTTTTGAAAAAAATTCATGCAAGTAGAAACACATTTGCAACATATATATTAACATTAGTATCATTATATATAGTAGTAGATAGACTAGTAGAAATGTTATTTATGATATTTACAGGTGTATCAGTATCATATTGGGGACCATTTCAATATACATTGGCATTAGCTTGCCCTATATTTGCATATTTATTTTCTCCATCGACAGAATTTGCAACATCTAAAAATATGAAAATAACATTATTCCTTACATATGCAATAACATTGTATATAGTTGCTATGTCAATGTTTGTGCAGTGGATTAATAGAGGAGTATGGCTATTTTTAATATCATTACCTGGATATACAGAATTGGTAACAAATTATTCAGAATTAATAAGACCAGCACTAACTGCAATAGCATTGTATTTACCACTAACAACATTTTATGGTGTATATAAATGGGTAAGACTTGATATATTAGATAGTAAAGATAAATCAAGATCTATATGGGATTTTAAAGGAATTAGTTTGGCTGATGAATCAGTTGGTCATGGACCATTTACATGTGATATGCATATGTGCAATAATTATGAAAATGGTAAAAAAATGATATTTATGGAAAAAAGTAGATATCAATCTTTATTAGCCTGTGGAGGTTCTGGAACAGGAAAAACATCATTAATATTAGAACCAATGATGGCAAAAGATATTGAGAAAAAAGCCTTTTATATAGCAAATGCAAAAGAAATGGGATATACAGCATTAAAGACTGGAATAGCAGTATTAAATAAGCCTTATGATAATGAATATTTGAATGAAAATTTTAATTTGAATATGATTACACCAGTATCTGGAAAAGAAGCAGTATACAAAGGATACATGAAAAAAATGATATTAGCTTCATTCGATGATGAAATAATATATAGAAATCTTGGTTTAACATTATTAGCACCAGATTTTGAATCTGTATCTAGAATAATGAAGGTGTGTAAAAATTATCATATAAAATGCAATATAATAGATCCTTCAAACTCAAACTCAATAGGGCTAAACCCATTTGTTTATGATGATCCAACCAAAATTGCAGTAACAATTTCATCAGCATTAAAGGGAATGTATGCAAGTAATCACTTAGAAAAAGAAGAAATGTATAGAGAAGAATTTATAATACAAGCATTAGAAAATATAGCAATTATGTTAAAAGAAATGTATCCTAGAATGAATGATGGAAAAATACCAAATTTAGAAGATTTATTAAAAATGCTTACAAATTTTGATTTGGTACAAAAAATGAGTGAAATAATGAATGCTGACGAAGAATTATCAGAAAAATATAGTGCACAAATTAGATATTTTAAGAAAAACTTTTATGCAAATAGTTCTGGAAGACAAGAAACAGAAAAAGATATTTATATTGCAGTTGCACAATTAGATAATTTATTAAGATTACCAGGAGTAAAATCAATATTATGCAATAGACATAATAATATAGATTTTGATAAGGCATTAAAAAACGGAGAGATTACACTTGTATGTACACGTAGAGGAGATTTAGGTAGAACTACACATAAAGCATTTGGATTATTCTTTATATTGTCAATGCAAAATGCAGTTTTAAGAAGAACAGGAAATGAAGATAGTAGGATTCCACATTTTCTATATATTGATGAATTCCCAGATTTTGTATGTAAAGATACAGAAGCAATATTCACTTTATATCGTAAGTATAAAGTAGCAACTGTAATAACAACTCAAAACCTTGCTCAATTAGAAGGAAATTCACCTGAAATGAAATATAAAGAAACAATTCTTTCAAACTGTGCTAGTAAGATATTTGTTGGAGATAGTACACCAGAAGAACTTGAATGGTGGGAGAAAGAATTTATGCTAAAAAGAGAGTGGAAATATAAGAATAATATGGATATGGCTAAATTGGATTATGATTCAAAATATCAAGATGTCAGATATGATTGGTCTAATTATTTTAAAGCAAATAAATTGGCTGGTCTAAGCTTTAAAATGGCAGCTGTTAAATTGAAAACAGATAAAGGTGGATTTGATGTTGGAGAAGGAAAATTTGATTTTATAGGATCTAAATATAAAGAAGAACAACCTATGAAAATGTATAATTTTTCTAGATTTACTCCAGGAGTTGCTAGTGATGGGGATACAGAAGAAATTACAAAACAAAAATTCGATCCTAAACATATAAATTTTGTAGATGAAAGAGATGAATTTAATCCGGTTCAAATTAATAATACAGATGCTGATTTTGAATTTGATAATGAAGACGCAATTGTAGTTAATTTTAAGAAAAAGAAATAAATTTAAAAATCACTTGACCAATAATTAAAATTATGATATAAATATAGAGTAATTTTATTGGCCCCTTGGTCAAGCGGTTAAGACGCCACCCTCTCAAGGTGGAATCATGGGTTCGATTCCCGTAGGGGTCACCAATATATTATATAACCTTAAAAGGGAGTAGTTTTAAATTGTTAATCAACAGTCGCGATTTTCCTAATAAATTAGGGTAGAAAATCTGGTTAACAAGCTTTAGATAAAAGTAAACGAGACTTTTAAAGAAAAGATGTAAAGTTTTTTTCTTTAGGAGTCTTGTTTTTTATATAATAGGAAAGTGATACTTTCCTATTATATAAAAAGCTACAATCGCTAGCCATTTGAGATTTTCTCCTTCTAGTCGAAAACTCAAATCGGGTGAGAACAAATCAAAGAAAAATTTAAAATTTTTCTTATTTGTTCTTATAACTACTATAAAATGGTTATAATATATAAAACAAGGAAAGGAATGAATATTAATGGAAAAGTATTGGTTCAACAAAGAAGTAAAAGATGTTGAAAAAGAGTTAAAAACAAATTTTGAAAAAGGACTAAGTGATAATCAAGTTCAAGTAAACAAACAAAAATATGGTGAAAATCAATTACAAGAAAAGAAAAAAGAACCATTAATTAAAAAATTTATAGCTCAATTTAAAGACTTTTCAATAATAGTATTAATAATAGCTGCCATTGTATCAGGAGTAGTAGGAGTAGCACAAGGAGAAGGATTTACAGATACAATAATAATATTAATAGTAGTATTATTAAATGCTGTTATAGGTGTAGCACAAGAAAGTAAAGCAGAAAAATCATTAGAAGCATTAAGAAAATTAAGTGAACATGCTGCAAAAGTTATAAGAGATGGAAAAGAGCAAGTTATTCCGGCAAGAGAACTTGTACCAGGAGATATTGTAATAATAGAAACTGGAGATTATGTATCTGCTGATTTAAGATTAATAGAGGCGGTAAATCTAAAAGCACAAGAAAGTTCATTAACAGGAGAATCTGTTCCAGTAGAAAAATCAGTAGAAGCTATAGAAGAAACAGAAATTGGAATTGGAGATAGAGTAAATATGCTATTTTCTTCAAGCTTAATTACTTATGGTAGAGGAAAAGCAATTGTAGTAGAAACAGGAATGAATACAGAAGTAGGGAAAATAGCGGGAATGTTAAATGAAACAGAAAAACAAGAAACACCACTTCAAAAAAGGCTAAATAGTTTAGGAAAAACACTAGGAATTGCAGCACTTGCAATATGTGCATTCATATTTGTAATAGGATTATTACAAGGAAAAGATGTTATAAGTATGTTTATGACAGCGGTTTCTTTAGCCGTAGCAGTAATACCAGAAGGTTTAGTTGCGGTATCAACAATTGTATTGGCAATAGGTGTTCAAAAAATGGTAAAGAAAAATGCAATTGTAAAAAAATTACCAGCAGTAGAAACATTAGGAAGTAGTACAGTAATATGTTCAGATAAAACAGGAACATTAACACAAAACAAAATGACCGTAGAAAAAGTATTTTGTAATGATGTAACAGTTGATGTAGACAAAGTAGAAACAACAGATGACTTTAATAAATTAGTATATAACTGTATGTTATGTAATGACTCAAGAATGTTAGAAACAGGAGAACTTGCAGGAGACCCAACAGAAACAGCATTAATAGATATGGCATTTAATTTAGAATATCAAGAATCAATTGTTAGAGAAAATCCAAGAGTAGAAGAAGTTCCATTTGATTCTGATAGAAAATTAATGACAACAGTTAATGAAAACAATGGAAAATATAGAGTATATACAAAAGGTGGAGTTGATGAGCTTTTAAGAAGATGTAACTCATATTTATTTAAAGGTGAAATAAGAACAAATTTAGATGAATATGCTAATTGGATAAGAGAAAACAATGAACATATGGCAAAAGAAGCCTTAAGAGTATTAGCATTTGCATACAAAGACATTGATCATATGCCATCAAAAGAAGAAATGGAAACTATTGAAAGTGGACTAACATTTATTGGAATGGTAGGTATGATAGATCCACCAAGAGAAGAAGCTAAAAAAGCAGTCGAAAAATGTAAACATGCTGGAATAAAAACTGTAATGATTACGGGTGACCATAAAATTACAGCAGTTGCAATTGCAAAAAAATTAGGAATATTAGAAAATGAAGATGAAGCATTAACAGGATTAGAATTAGACAAAATATCTGATGAGGAATTGACTAAAAATATAAGAAAATATTCAGTATATGCAAGAGTATCACCAGAACATAAAGTTCGTATAGTAAAAGCATGGCAAGCAAACGGAGAAATTGTTGCTATGACAGGTGATGGAGTAAATGATAGTCCAGCATTGAAAACAGCAGACATTGGATGTGCAATGGGAAAAGTTGGAACAGAAGTTGCTAAAGAGGCAGCAGATGTTATATTAACAGATGATAACTTTGCAACAATAGTATCAGCAGTAGAAGAAGGAAGACGCATTTATGATAATATATTAAAAGTAATACAATTCTTAATTTCTTGTAATATTGGAGAAGTTGTTGTATTATTATTGGCAACATTATTCGCACCATTAATAGCAAAGACATTTGGAATATCTGATGTAACAATGATTCAGTTATTACTTCCAATTCACATATTATGGATAAACCTTGTAACAGATACATTTCCAGCATTAGCTTTAGCATTTGATCCAGCTAATAGAGATATAATGGATAGAAAACCAATAAAGAAAGATGAAGGAATATTTACAAAAGGTAGAACATTTAGAATTATTTATCAAGGTATAATGATTGGAATTTTAACACTAGCTGCATTTATAATTGGTTTAGCGACACCAGATAGTAAATTGCCAACTATGGTAAAATATGAGGGTGAGACTATAGCTGTTGAGGAAATTGATAATCTAGATGAAATATTAGCAAACGGTGGAGAATATGTATCAAAAGAAGAAACTAAAATAGAGATTGGACAAACTATGGCATTTATGGTATTGGCATTTTCAGAATTAGTTCATGTATTTAATATACGCGATAATAAAAATTCAATATTCAAAACTGGAATACTTGGAAATTCAATATTAATTTGGGCAGTATTGGCATCAGCATTTTTGATGGTAGTAATATTAGCTGTCCCAGCTTTAAGACATGTATTTAGTATTCCAATATTACCAATGAATAATATGATTGAGACAATTGCTTTGATTATTGCCCCAATTGTGATTGTTGAGTTAATGAAATTATTTAAAGTTAATACAGTTAAAGGAGAATAAAAAAATCTGTCAGAAGGGAAAATTCCTTTTTGACAGGTTTTTTATTATTATATATAAAAAATATTTTTAAATATAAACTTTTCATTTCATTCCTCGGCTTATTACGAAATTTAAGAAATTCTAATTTATTTTATGGCACCCTTCCACTCTCGTGAACTCTTTCCATAAAATTGCAAAGAATTTCTAAAATTTCTCCATGTACATTCGTCATTTCATTTAAAGTTTATATTTAAAAATATTTTTGAATTTATTTATAATATTATTAACAATGCAACTGTTAGAAAGGATTGTCCCCTCTTTGCAAATTTTGTACTGACCTATCAGTACAATTATTTTTTTCGCAAAAATGTGTTAATCTTTTAAAAGTGAATACGAAAAATGGAGGCGAGAAAATGCAAATAACAGATTTAAAAGACATGCTAAAAAAATCAGGAGAAAAATATCCAGAAAAAATAGCATATAAAATAAGAATAGAACAAGGAAAATATAAAGAAATAACACATAAACAAGTAAGAGATATGATAGATAGTTTAGGAACAGCATTAATAGATATGGGACTAAAAGGCAAACGAATAGGTGTCATTGGAGAAAACAGATACGAATGGGAAATAGCATATTTATCAATAGTATGTGGAACAGGAACTGTAGTCCCATTAGATAAATCTTTACCAGAAAACGAATTAAGAAGTTTAATTGAGCGTTCAGAAATAGAAGCAATTTTTTATACTAAAAAATATGAAGAGAGTTTAAAAAAGATATTAGAAGAAAAAGTAGGAAAACTAAAATACTTAATTTCTATGGAAAAAGAAGAACAAGAATTAATAAAAAAAGGTGAAGAATTAATTAAGCAAGGAAACAGAGAATTTATAGATTCTAAAATTGATAATGAAAAAATGAGTATTATGCTTTTTACATCTGGAACAACATCAGCTTCAAAGATAGTTGCATTATCACATAAAAACCTAGTATCAAATTTGATGGATATTTCATCAATATTAGATGTTAATTCAGATGATGTATTTTTATCATTTTTACCAATACATCATGTATTTGAATGTACTGTTGGATTTTTGTTTGCATTATATTCAGGTGCTCAAACAGTATTTTGCGACGGAATAAGACATATCATGGAAAATATGAATGAATATAAAGTATCTGTAATGGCATCTGTTCCAGCAATTTATGAAAGAATATATAAAATAATAAGCAAGAATAAAGAAAATGCCAAAGAATTATTAGGCGGACATGTAAAATTATTAATAAGTGGTGCAGCAAGTTTAGATCCAACAATTGAAAAAAATTATAGAGATTTAGGAATTAATCTAGTTCAAGGATATGGATTAACAGAAACATCACCTGTTATTGCAATTGGTACAAATGCACATTATAGAACAGGTTCAGTAGGAATTACAGTTCCAAGTGTTGAAGCAAAAGTAATAAATTGTGATGAAACAGGAATGGGAGAATTAGTTGCAAAAGGTCCAAGTATAATGCTAGGTTACTATGGAAATAAAGAAGAAACAGATAAAGTTTTAAAAGATGGTTGGTTTAATACAGGAGATTTGGCAAGAATTGATAAAGATGGATACATATTTATATGTGGCAGAAAAAAGAGTGTTATAGTATTAAAAAATGGTAAAAACATTTTTCCAGAAGAAATGGAAAGTAGAATTAATAGAATTGATGGTGTAGAAGAATCATTTATTTTTGGAAAGCCGGTTTCAGAGGATAAAAATAATATAAAAATATTTGTCAAAGTTATATATAATCAAGAAGTAATGAAAGATATATATAATGTACAAGAAAGTGCAGATATATATAAAATTATAAATAAAAAAGTAAAAGAAATTAATCAAGAAATGCCAAGATATAAGGCAATTAAAGGTGTACTTATAAGTGAAGATCCACTTATAAAAACAACTACAAATAAAATAAAAAGACAGGATAATTTTAACCAAATTATGAGTCAATTATAGAAAGAGGAAATCTATGTACAAAAAATATTTCTATCATAAGATAGATTCAACGCAATTAGAAATTTGGAGAAGAATTAAAGAAAATAAAATAGAAAATAAGAGTGTTATAATTGCAGATATACAAACAAACGGAAAAGGAACTCATGGAAGAAAGTGGCATACAGATGAAGGTAATAATATTGCATTTTCATTTTTTAGACAAATTGATTGTGAGATTGACAAATTAGAAGGCTTAACTACTGAAATGGCACAAATCATATTAGATATTTTTAGAGAATTATATCAAATTGAACTTCAAATAAAATTGCCAAATGATATATTTTACAATGGCAAAAAAGTAGGAGGAATACTTTCAGAAACCAAAGTAAGTGGCAAAATTGTAAAATATATTGTTATTGGAATAGGAATAAATACATGCCAAACTGAGTTTGACATAGAAATAAAAGATATTGCAACATCAATAAAAAATGAATTTGGAATAGATGTAGATAGAATGAAAATTATAGAAGAGTTTTGTAATAGATTTGAAAATAAAATATCAGAAAGGATTGATAAATAGATGAAAATAGGATACTTATTTCCAGGTCAAGGTGCACAAAGTCTAGGAATGGGAAAAGATATATATGAAAAATATGATGTTGTAAAAGATGTATACAAAAAAGTTAAAGAGTTAACAGGAATAGATGTTGCTAAAATAACATTTGAAAATGAGGAGTTGCTAAATCAAACACAATATACACAAATTTGTATTTTAACAATGAGTTTAGCAATTTTAGAAATATTAAAACAAAATGGAATTAAGGCAGAAGTTTCAAGTGGCTTAAGCTTAGGTGAATATACAGCATTAATAAATAGTGGAGCGTTAAACTTTGAAGATGGTATACAATTAGTAAAAAAACGTGGTGAATATATGCAAAAACTAGTTCCAGAAGGTGAATGGCTGATGTCAGCAATACTTGGAGTGGAAGAAGAAAAAGTTATTGAAATATGTAAATTAGCAAATGAAAAATCAAAAGAAAATTTTGTGGTTCCAGTAAACTTTAATTGTCCAGGTCAGATTGTAATATCAGGAAATAAGGCCGGTGTGGAAACAGCAGAAGTTATTGCTAAAGAGCAAGGGGTAAGAAAAGTTAGAACATTAAAAACATCAGGGCCATTCCATACAGAGAAACTAAAAAAAGCATCAGAGGCATTAAAAAAAGATTTGGAACAGGTAAAATTTAATCAATTTAATAATACAGTTGTAAAAAATATAGATGGCACAGAATACAAAGAAACAGATGATATTAAAGATATATTAGCAAAACATATAATAAGTCCTGTTAAATTTACAGCAGTACTTCAAAAGATGTTAGATCTTGGAGTTGACACTTTTATTGAAGTTGGACCAGGAAAGACATTGTCAGGATTTATAAAGAAAATGCCAACAGATAAAGAGATAAAAATTTTAAACGTCAATAATTGTGAAACATTAGAAAATGTTTTAAAGGAGGTAAAATAATGGATAAAGTAGCAATGATTACAGGTGCAACTAGAGGAATTGGAAAGCAAATTGCTTTAACATTAGCAAATGAAGGTTATAATATCGTATTAAATTATAGAACTGAAAATGATGAATTATTTCAAGCAAAGAATGAGATTGAAAGTAAAAATGTAAACTGCTTAACTGTACAAGGAGATGTAACAAATTTTGAAGATTGCAAACAAATGATAGAAAGAGCAATTAACGAATTTGGAAAAATAGATGTATTAATAAATAATGCAGGAATTACTAAAGATATGTTACTTGCAAGAATGAAAGAAGAAGATTTTAAACAAGTAATAGATGTTAATTTAGTTGGAACATTTAATATGACTAAAAACGTAATTTCATATATGATGAAAGCAAGAAGTGGAAGAATTATAAATATTTCATCAGTAGTTGGAATTGCAGGAAATGCAGGTCAAACAAATTACTCTGCATCAAAAGCAGGAATAATTGGATTTACTAAAAGTTTAGCAAAAGAAGTTGCATCAAGAAATATTTTAGTAAATGCAGTAGCACCAGGATTTATAGAAACAAATATGACAGATATATTAAAACAAGAAGTAAAAGATGAAATTGCTAAAAATATTCCATTAAAAAGAATGGGAACACCTAAAGATGTGGCAAATGTAGTAAAGTTTTTAGCATCAGAAGATAGCTCATATATTACAGGGCAAGTTATTTCAGTAGATGGAGGAATGATTTAATGAAAAAAAGAGTTGTAATAACAGGTTTAGGTGCAATAACACCAATAGGAAAAACAGCAAATGAAACTTGGAATGGAATAAAAAATAAAGAGTGTGGAATTGATGAAATTAAACTATTTAATGCAGAAAATTTTAAAACTAAATTTGATGCAGAAGTAAAAGATTTTAATTCATTAGATTATCTAGATATGAAACAATCTAAAAGATTAGATAGAAGTTCACAATTTGCAATAATTGCAGGAAGAGAAGCTTTAAAAGATAGTGGAATAACGACAGAAAATACAAATTTTAATAATGTTGGAGTTTTTGTTAGCTCTGGAATAGGAGGGTTATCAACAATACAACAACAATGTGAAATCAATTATGAGAAAGGAAATAATAGAGTTTCTCCAATGTTTATACCAATGGGAATTACAAATATGCCTGCTGGAAATGTTGCAATAGATTTAGGATTAAAAGGAGAGTCTATATCTATAGTTACAGCATGTGCATCATCTACACATGCTATAGGAGAAGCTTTTAGAAATATACAAGATGGATATGAAGATGTGATTTTGGCAGGAGGATGTGAAGCTGCAATTTGTGAATGTGGAGTAGCAGGATTTGAAAATATGAAAGCATTAACACATGCAACCGAAAAAAATAGAGCAAGTATTCCATTTGATAAAGAAAGAAGTGGATTTGTAATGGCAGAAGGTGCAGGAATTATTGTGTTAGAAGAATTAGAACATGCCAAAGCAAGAAATGCTAAAATATATGCAGAACTTGTTGGATATGGTGCAACTTCTGATGCATATCATATTACTTCGCCATCTCCAGATGGTGAAGGTGCTGCAAGAGCAATGGTAAGAGCAATTGAAAATGCAAATATAAAACCAGAAGATATTGATTATATAAATGCACATGGAACTTCTACACATTTAAATGATGTATGTGAAACTTTAGCAATAAAAAGAGCATTAGGAGAAGCAAGTAAAAAGGTAATGGTAAGTTCAACAAAAGGAAATACAGGACATTTACTTGGTGCTGCTGGCGTAGTAGAAGCGCTTATATGTGCAAAAGCAATAGAAGAACAATTAGTTCCGCCAACATTAAACTATAAAGTTCCAGATGAAGAGTGTGATTTAGATATTGTTCCAAATGAGCCAAGAAATGTGAATTTGAATGTTGTAATGTCAAATTCTTTAGGGTTTGGAGGACACAATGCAAGCATCATATTAAAGAAATATGAGGAGGAAAGATAAATGGAATATGACAAAATAAAACAACTAATAGAAGATATGGGAAAATCAAATATAGAAGAATTAGAAATTGAGTTTCCAGAAGGTATGAAAATAAGTATGAGAAAAGGCGAAAATGCAGTTAGACCAATAGCACCAGTAATTCAAACAATATCAGCAGTTCAAACTACTGAAACTATACCAGAAGAGCCAAAAGAAGAATATAAAGAAATTAAATCTCCAATGGTTGGAACGTTTTATTCAAAACCATCACCTGATAAAGAAGCATTTATAAAAGTAGGAGATAAAGTAAAAAAAGGTCAAGTAGTTTGTATTATAGAAGCAATGAAATTAATGAACGAAATAGAAGCAGAATTTGATGGAGAAGTAGTAGAAGTGTGTTTAAATGACGGTGATTCAGTTGAATATGGGAAAACACTTTTCAAATTAAAATAAGGAGGAAAAAATGTTAGATAAAGAAGAAATAAAAAAAATAATTCCTCAAAGAGATCCATTCTTAATGATAGATGAAGTAGAAAAATTTGTACCAGGAGAAAGTTGTACTGCCTATAAAAATGTAAATGCAGATGAATATTATTTTAAAGGTCATTTTCCTGGAAATCCTATAATGCCTGGAGTTTTAATGGTAGAAGCATTAGCTCAAACAGGAGCAGTAGCAATTTTATCGATGGAAGAAAACAAAGGAAGAAATGCATTATTTGGAGGAATTAATAATTTGAAATTCAAAAAACAAGTTGTTCCAGGAGATAGATTAAAATTAGAGGTTAAGATAATTAAAAGAAAAGGTCCTATAGGAATAGGAGAAGCAATTGCCACTGTTGATGGAAAAATTGCTGTTAAAGGTGAATTAACATTTGCCATAGTATAGTTATTTCTAAGTTTTCAAAATGATGTCATTTTGGAGCTTATAGGAAAGGAAAAGAAAGATGATAAATAAGATATTGATTGCAAATAGAGGAGAAATTGCAGTAAGAATAATAAGAGCTTGTAAAGAAATGAATGTAAAAACAGTTGCAGTATATTCAGAAGTAGACAAAGATGCAATGCATGTAAAACTAGCTGATGAAGCAATATGCATAGGACCTGCAAATTCTAGTAAAAGCTATTTGAATTTTAAAAATATAATAGAAGCAGCTAATATAACAGGAGCAGATGCAATTCATCCTGGATTTGGATTTTTATCAGAAAATAGCCAGTTTGCAAAAATATGTGAAGAATCTAATATAAAATTTATAGGTCCAAATTATAAAGTAATTGAAATGATGGGAAATAAATCGAATGCAAAAGAATTAATGAAAAATGCAGGTGTTCCAGTTGTTCCGGGTTCAGATGGAAGTGTAAAAGGTCTAAAAGATGCAATCAAAATTGCAAATGAAATAGGATATCCAATTATGCTAAAAGCAGCAGCTGGAGGTGGAGGAAAAGGAATAAGAATTGTAAATGTTCCAGAAGAACTAGAAAGTAATTATAATATTGTAAAACAAGAAGCAAAACTCTCTTTTAATGATGATGAAATATATATAGAAAAGTTCATAAAAAATCCTCGACATGTAGAAATCCAAATTTTAGCAGATGAGCACGGAAATGTAATTCATCTAGGAGAAAGAGATTGCTCAATACAGAGAAGAAATCAAAAAGTTATTGAAGAAACACCATCAACAGCTATAGATGACAAATTAAGAAATAAGATGGGAGAATCTGCAATTAAAGCAGTAAAAGCATCAGGATATACAAGTTGTGGAACGATTGAATTTTTAGTAGATAGTGATAAAAATTTCTATTTTATGGAGATGAATACAAGAATACAAGTAGAACATCCAATAACAGAAGAAAGAACAGGAATTGATATTGTTAAAGCTCAAATAAGAATTTCAGCAGGAGAACCATTAAAAATAAAACAAAAGGATGTCAAATTTAATGGATATAGTATTGAATGTAGAATAAATGCAGAAAATCCAGCTAAGAATTTTAGACCATGTCCAGGAACAATAACAGGAGTAATTTTGCCAGGAGGAAATGGAGTAAGAGTAGATACAGCAATATATTCAGGTTATACAATACCAAGTAACTATGATTCAATGATTGCAAAAATAATTACACATGGTGACACAAGAAATGAAGCAATCAGCAAAATGAAACGAGCTTTAGAGGAAACAGTAATAGAGGGTGTAGATACGAACATAGATTTCTTGTTTAAAATTATAAAAAATCCAAATTTTATTAGAGGAAATTTTGATACCTCTTTTATTGAAAAAGAAATTTTAAAATAGAGGAAAGAAAAATGATAGTAGATAAAATAAAAAAAAGAGAGCCAACAGCTAAAAGGTCAGCAAATAAAGTAGATATTCCAATTGGAAAATGGATAAAATGTGATAAATGTAAAGAAATAATTTATAAAGAAACTTTAAGAGAAAATTATTCAATTTGTCCTAATTGTGGTGCATATTTTAGAATGCATATAAATAAAAGAATAGAAACAACATTAGACGAAGGCTCTTATAAAAGATTTGATTTAGATATAGATACAACAAATCCACTAAATTTAGAAGATTACCCTAAAAAAATAAAAGCATTAAGAGAGAAAACAGGAATTCAAGAAGCAGTAGGATGTGGTACAGGAAAAATAAATGGAGAAGATGTAGTAATTTGTGTAATGGACAGACAAAGGGAATGTTAGAGCAGATCTTAACAGATTTCCATGTCGCAGATCCAGAATGGAACGTTGTATT
>CAKPKI010000013.1 GCA_934167135.1 uncultured Clostridia bacterium | reverse complement strand
GTTCTCGCCCGATTTGAGTTTTCGACTAAAAGGAGAAAATCTCAAAGGGCTAGCAATTGTAGCTTTTTATATAATAGGAAAGTATGACTTTCCTATTATATAACAAAAACCCTCTCCAACATGGAGAGGGTTTTTAGGGTAATCCAATTCATTCTTCCAATAATAAGTATTCATTTATACATATCATTGTTTCTAACAATTTTGAGTAATCTTTTTCAAGTATTTTATATGCCATTTCATTGTCAATCTCATTTAAACAAACTTGTTTCAGAATTTTTACACTATCATATATTTGTTTATTTAAATAAGTAAAATTTTTAAATCGAGGTACATTTTTTATGAAATATACTATCTCTATATTAAAAATCTTTTTTCCATCGCATTTTCTTAAAGCTTTCATTATCTTTCTATAATATTCTCTTGCGAGAATCATGTCTATATAGCAACTTTTTAACCGCTCTTTCATTGGATTTTTTTCCGCACCCATTAGAGTACTCCCCCTTTCAAAATTTTCTACAATTTTACCATATTATATCACCCTAATGTAATTATGTCAAACTATTTATATTGTTTATCAATCTCTTTTAAAATTACATCATGTGCACTACCTTCTTGAATGCTGACATTAGATACTAGTGTTAATCTTGCTTTTTCATGTAATTCTGGAATTGTAATTGCACCACAATTACACATTGTAGATTTTATTTTTGCAACTGTAATATCTAAATTATCTTTTAATGGTCCTGCATATGGAATATAAGAATCAACACCTTCTTCAAAAGAAAGTTTTTTAGCTCCTCCCATATCATATCTTTGCCAGTTTCTAGCTCTATTTGAACCTTCTCCCCAATATTCTTTTACATAGTTATTATTTATTTTTACAACTCTTGTTGGACTTTCATCAAAACGTGCAAAATAGCGTCCCATCATAACAAAATCTGCTCCAAGTGCTAATGCTATTGTTATGTGATGGTCATGTACTATTCCACCATCTGAACATACTGGAATATATACTCCTGTTTCTTCAAAATATTCATCTCTAGCTTGTACTACATCTATCAAGGCACTTGCTTGTCCTCTACCAATTCCTTTTGTCTCTCTTGTTATACAAATTGAGCCTCCGCCTACACCAACTTTTATAAAGTCTGCACCAGCTTCTGCTAAATATCTAAATCCTTCTTTATCTACAACATTACCAGCACCTATTTTTACACTGTCTCCATATTTTTCTCTAACATATTGAATAGTGTTTTTTTGCCATACAGAATATCCATCAGATGAATCTATACAAAGTATATCTACTCCTGCCTCTACTAATGCTGGAATTCTTTCTTCATAATCTCTAGTGTTTATTCCAGCTCCTACTATATATCTCTTATTTTTATCTAATAATGAGTTTGGATTATGTTTTCTTTCTTCATAATCTTTTCTAAATACTAAGAATTTTAAATTTCCTTCTTTTGTTAATATTGGTAGACATTCTTTTTTCTTTTCCCAGATTATATCATTTGCTTCTGATAAAGTAAGTCCTTCTTCTGCCCAAACTGCTTTTTCTTTTGGTGTCATAAAATTATCTATTGGTGCTTCCATATCATCTTTAGAAATTCTATAATCCTTATCTGTTACTAATCCTAAGAATTTACCATTTGCAGTTCCATCTTCTGTAATCATTACAGTTGAATGTCCTGTTTTTTCAACTAGTTCTATAACATCTTTTAATGAAGTTCCACTTTTTACATTAGAATCACTAATTACAAAACCAGCTTTATGTTTTTTTACATGACGAACCATTTCTGCTTGTGATTCTATTGATTGTGCACCATATATAAATGCTATTCCTCCCTCACGAGCTAATGCTATTCCCATTTCTTCTCCTGATACTGATTGCATTATTGCTGATACCATTGGTATATTTGCATAAATTTTTGCTTCTTCTCCTTTTTTGTATTTTACTATTGGTGTCTTTAATGATACATTTGATGGTATACATCTTTCATCTGTTAAATTTGGTATTAATAAAAATTCATTAAATGTTCTTGAAACATCTTCAAATATTTTTGCCATTTTTTATTTACTTCCTTTCATTATTATATCATATATATGATACCAACTATAAGCTGTAACAATGTTTTTACCTGATATTTGCTTATTATATTGGCAATCAAATTTAATAACTTTAATTTTAGTTGAAATGTCTTGTATATTGATTGGACTATCTTCTATCATTACATCTACATTATTTTCTATACATTTTTGCAATTTATCTTTATCTTTTGCAAATATTAATTTATCATACTGGATTTCATTCTTTTTTAACCATTCTTTTGTTAGTTGTTGCATTTTTCCATAATATTCTGTTGGCATTCCACTTTCATCTCTTGCCGTTATTATATATATTGAGTTTCCATCTTTTCTTAATTTTTCTATTATTTCTTTTGCATATTTTCTTGCATTGCTTTCTACTACATATGGAACTAAATATTTATTCCAAAATTTGTCTGATTGCTCTTGTGTCCAATTAAAAGTATCTGTTTCATAATATTTGCTAACATCTACTTCAATTGGCAATTGCTCTTCAACACACATTTTGGTTGCATAGTCTGTAACTTCTCTTTCCATGTCTGTTAATACTCCATCTATGTCTACTCCTATGTTCACTTTCCATTCCTCCTAGTACAATATCTATTATAGATTTTTATGCCTAATAAAATGCACAAAGAGACCTTATATTGAAATATAAAATTCAAAATAAGACCTCCTTCTATATTATTTATGCTTTTTTTGCTATTTCAGCTATTTCTGTAAATGCTTTTGGATCATTTACAGCAACTTCTGCTAACATTTTTCTGTTTATTGTAACATTAGCTTTTTTTAATCCAGCAATTAATTTGCTATATGTTGTTCCATTCATTCTTGCAGCAGCATTTATTCTTGCGATCCACAATTTTCTGAAATTACTTTTTTTGTCTTTTCTTCCAACATAAGCATATGCTAATGATTTTAATACTGCTTGATTAGCATTTCTAAATCTATAATGTTTTGCTCCATAATATCCTTTTGCTTGTTTTAATACTTTTTTATGTCTTGCTCTTGTTGTTCTTGCTGATTTTACTCTTGCCATTTATTTTCCCTCCTCAAATTACTTCTTAGTTACCATATGGTAATAATTTTTTTATTGTATTTTCACATGTTTTATCTGCATATGCTCCTGGGCGTCTGCTAGATAATTTTTGTCTTTTTGTTTTATTTGCTAATAAATGTCTTCTATTAGCTGTTGTTCTTTTTACTTTTCCTGTAGCTGTTAAATTGTATCTTTTGCTTGCAGCTTTATTTGTTTTTAATTTTGGCATAGCTCTTCGCTCCTTTCAATTGTTTGTTAATATATTTTAAGCCATTTAATTGGCTTTTTTAGCTAATATTATAAACATGTTTTTTCCTTCTAGTTTAGGCTTTTTTTCTACTACTGATACATCTTCTAAACTTTTTATAAATTGGTTTAAAACTTGCTCTCCCATTTTTGTATTATTTAATTCTCTTCCTCTAAAACGTACTGTAATTTTAACTTTATTACCATCTTCAAGGAATTTTCTAGCATTTTTCGCTTTAAACCCAAAGTCATGTTCTTCGATATTTGGAGTTATTCTTAGTTCCTTTGTTTCTTGTGTTCTTTGCTTTTTCTTAGCTTCTTTTTCTTTTTTAGCTTGTTCAAATTTGTATTTTCCATAATTCATAATTTTACATACTGGTACTTGTGAATTTGGCGATACTAATACTAAATCCAACTTCTTTTCTGTAGATAATTCTAATGCTCTTTCAAGTGGAACTATTCCTAATTTTTCTCCAGTTTCACTTATTAATTGTACTTCTTTTGCATGTATTTGACCATTTGTAGGTAATTCTTGTTTTATATAAAACACCTCCTAAATTTTTAAACGGCAATCTTTTTTATAGCATAAAAAAATTGACCCGTTACAAGTCAATTCCACCCATAGATATATTTATTCTAAAACATAAATCTCTATTTTAATCTAACCTTTTTCTTTAAAGATAAGGTGAGAAGTGGATAACTTCTTCTTGTAACACACATAATTATACAATGGAAAAATTTACTTGTCAATACTTTTGTTAAAAATATTTTTTACTTTTTTTTAATTTTCCCTTGAATTTATTTCTATTTTAGTATAGTATATAGAAAATAATGTCTTTTACATAGGAGGATAAAAATGTCAGCAAAAACAAAAGAAACAAATGAGAATAAAATAAATAAAAAGACTTCAAAAAACAATATTACAAAAATTAACTCAAAAACTAATTCCAAAAAGAGTAATGTTAATACAAATAAAACAAAAAGCACAAAAAAAGCTAAAGTTAATACAAAAAGTCCAGTAAATAAAAAAGAAAGAAAATTATCTAATAAATTAAAAATACAAAAACAGAAAACAAGCACTAATATTAGAAAAAAAGGGTTAAAAACAAAACAACCAGCTGAAATTGTAGAATACTATGATTTACCATATAGATATAATGAAACAATAGTAAAAATTCTATATCAAACACCTGACACTCTATTTGTTTATTGGGATATTGCAGATTCTGACAGAGAAAATTATATTAAACAATATGGAGAAAATTTCTTTAATATAACACGACCAGTTCTTATAATTCACAATGACACTATGCATTATAGTTTTGAAATTCCAATAAATGATTTTGCAAACAGTTGGTATTTACATATAAACGATAGTAAATGTGATTATAGAGTTGAACTTGGTAGACGACCAAACTATTATAATAAAGAAGCAACAAAAGAAATCGAAGAAAAAATAAAAACAGATTACATATATGTTTCAACATCAAATGAAATTGAATCACCTAATGACCGTGTATTATTTAATACAAACGAAAATAACACAATAAAAATTAGAAACATAAAGAATCATAATGAAAAATCAGTTTCATTATTTGAAATAGTAAAACAACTACCAGCAATAAAACATACTCAAAACATACCTTACATTAGTGAAAAGTTACTACAAGTTATGTATTCTGAAATTTATCAAACTAAAGATATGTCACTATTTGACAAAGTTACTAATAATCCATCATCTGGTGGAAACCCATCATCAAGAAGTATGTCATCTAGATTTATTTAAATGTAAAATGTCGTAGGAAAAACCTACGGCATTTATTAAAAACAAATTCCATAAAAACATTCTTAAAAAAGGAGAAAAAGAAATGCAAAAAAAAGGATATGTAAGTTTCGTATTACATGCACATCTTCCATTTATCCATCATCCAGAGAGTGATGATTATTTAGAGGAATCATGGTTATATGAAGCAATCTCAGAAACATATATACCATTATTACAAAGTTATCAAAAATTAGTAGATGAAGGTGTTAATTTTAGAATTACAATGTCTATAACCCCTACTCTACTTTCAATGTTTGACAATAAACTATTACAAAAAAAATATATTAATTATTTAGAAAAGCTAATTGAACTTTCTGAAAAAGAAATTGAACGCACAAAAGACAATGAAAGAGTTAATAGACTTTCTCATTATTATTATGATAGATATTCAAATGACTTACATCTTTTTAGAGATGTTTGGAAATGTAACATTATCGAACAATTTAAACACTTTCAAGATATAGGAGTATTAGAAATTATCACTTGCGGAGCTACTCATGGATATTTTCCAATACTATATGTTACAGAAGAAACTATAAGAGCACAAATTGCAGTTGGAGTCCAAACATATGAAAGATTTTTTGGTAGAAAGCCACGCGGAATTTGGTTACCAGAATGTGGTTATGTTCCAGAAGCAGATAAGTATCTTAGAGAATTTGGTATAGAATATGCAATTGTAGAATCTCATGGTATTTTATATGCAGACCCAACACCAATTTACGGAACTTGTGCTCCAATTGTTTCGCCAGATGGACTTGTTTGTTTTGGGCGTGATATGACTTCATCTCAACAAGTTTGGAGTTCTATTGATGGATATCCAGGCGATTATAATTATAGAGAGTTTTACAGAGATATTGGTTATGAGGCAGATTATGATTATATAAAACCTTATATTGCTCATAATGGAGTAAGAGTTCACACAGGTATAAAATATCACAGAATTACTGGAAAAACGGAACAAAAAGATTATTATGATGTTCAATGGGCCCATGATTCAGCAGAAAGGCAAGCAGGTCATTTTATGAATTCAAGAACTGAGCAAATTAATACTGTTTCTGAATACATGGATAAACCTCCAATTATTTTATGCCCTTATGATGCAGAACTATATGGTCACTGGTGGTATGAAGGTCCTTATTGGTTATATATTTTATTTAAGAAAATTTATTATGATGAATGTAATTTTGAATTAATTACGCCTTCTGAATATATTGATAAATATCCAGAAATTCAAGTTAGTTCTCCATGTCGTTCAAGTTGGGGTGCCAATGGATACAGTGGTGTTTGGTTAAATCCTACTAATGATTATGTACATCGCCACTTACATAAAGCTGGAGATAGAATGGTAGAACTTGCAACATCTTATCCTAATGCCAAAGGGATTATCAAAGATGCTCTTAACCAAGCTGCTCGTGAATTGCTACTTGCCCAGACAAGTTGTTGGTTGTTTATCATTACTAATGGCACAATGGTAGACTATGCAAAAAAACGTATTAAAGACCACATAGGACGCTTTACGAAATTATATTATGAAATAAAAAATGATAATATTGATAAAAACTTTTTAAAAGATATTAACTTAAAAGATTGTATATTCCCTGATATTGATTATAATATTTATCATAAATTAAAATAGAACAAGTTTCCTTTTTTTATTTTTAGAATATTATATTCTAACTCTGTATAGAATTTTATTTTTGGCAAATACTATACAAAATAAAAAAAGGAGCCTTGTATGAATTCATTATGTATAAAAACTAATAATAATGATATATTAAACTATTTAGAAAGTGAAATTTCAAATTTTAATATGTTAAATACCTTTTACTCAAAAAATAAATTTAAGAACTATAAAAATATAATAATTCATTATACTGGTAAAGATAAAGAACTTTTTTACACAAAACTTGCTACTATATTTTCTTACCTTGTCATAGACTATTTTGAATCAAAAATCATAAAACAAATATTAAATTCAAGTTATTTTTATTTTGAAAAAGATGAGATTACAAAGATTCTGGAAACTTGTGAAGATAATCTTTGTGACACAGGTAATTTTTCGTTTGCAAATAGACAACTAGTACTATTTAATATTTTTTATGAATATATAACCACACATAATTCAATTATTCTTACAGGTTTTATAAACTTCAGGCTACAAAACTATAGAAAATTAATAGAAGAAACTATAGATTTGTCAGTAAAGGAATTTATAATAGAACGAGAATATTTAGAATTTGTATCTTTATTGCGTTTATATATTAATTCTCAGCCAGCTTCAGATACTATAATTCATATCATTTCTTTTAATAATAAAATCTTAGTATTAGACGAAAATATGCAAAAAATAAAAATATCAAAAGATTTACTACAAGCAAAATATTTATCTGATATATCTTTTTCTAATAATGACTATATCTTAAATACTTTACTTACTATATTGCCCAAAAAAATTCATTTACATCTTATATCTGGCTCTAATAATTTAGATTTTCTTAACACCTTACAACTTATTTTTGAAAATCGTCTGGATATTTGTCATAATTGCAATATTTGTAATATTTATAAAACCTCAAATATTAGTAAAGACTAATATTTGAGGTTCTTTTTGCTTACCTTTTTTATCAAAATCTATATTTTTATATATTTACATTTTCTTTTACTTCAACTAAATTTTCTTTATTGCTCCCTTTAATCCAATCTTTTCCATCAACAATTCTTGTAACTAACATTGATGAAACAGTATCTCCAACAACATTTAACATTGTTGCTGGTGCATCTATTATTGTTGCAACCATTGTAAGTATTGGTAATGCTCCAACAGGAAATCCCATCATTGTTATAATTAACATTTCTGAAATTGTTCCTCCACCAATTGGAACACCTGTTATTAGTAAATTAGCTAATATTGCTACTCCTAAAACCTGTAATATTCCACCTGTTGTACTTATAGTTGTTCCAAATAAACAAACTAAAAACATAATTTTAAATACTGAACCTATCATTGAACCATCTTTATGGAAACTAGTTCCCATTGGTATTGTTGTTTCTGCAATATCATCTGGAACCCCCATCTTTTTAGCACATTCTACATTTACAGGAATACATGCTGCACTTGAACATGTTGCTAGTGCTGTTAATGTTGATGGCACTGCATTTTGCCAAAACATTTTTACTCCTTGTTTTCCTCCTGCTATAAAAGCATATATTGTATAAAATATAAAGTAAAATGCTAAACACACTATTGTATATATTACAAATGTTTTTAAATATCCAACTGCAATTGAAGCTCCAAAAGTTCCTATTAATGCAGCAAAGTAACATGCCAACCCTATTGGTGCATAATACATTACTATTTTTACAATATTTTGCATTACATCATTTGCAGATATTAAAAGTTCTAATACTTTTTTTCCTTTTTCTTTTGACATTCTAATTGCGATTCCACAAATTATTGATGCTACTAGTATAGCTATTATATTATCTTTTGATAATAATTTGCTAAAATCACTTACTGTTAATAATTGAACTGTTCTATCTGCTATAGTTAATTCTTCTTCATCTGATTCTTCTGTACTAGTAGAATTTTCTAATGAAGATTTGATTTTTTCTCCATCTTCTGGATTTACTAATTGCACAGAATATGTACTAAAAAAACCTACTAATACTGCAATTAATGATGTTACTATAAATACCCCAATAATTGTAATCATGATTTTTCCAAGTCTTTTTGGATTTTCCATTTTTGCAATGGATGTTGTTATTGTTAAAAAAATAAGTGGTACAATGATAACTAATAATAGATTTAAAAATATATCTCCTAAAGGTTGCAAAATAGTTGCTTTTTCTTGGAATATAATTCCTACAATTGCTCCAACGATAATAGCAACTAAAAGAATTATCGTTGTTTTGTAATTTGATAAAAATTTTTTCATAATACTACCTCATTTCAAAATAAAGGCAACTGAAAATATAATTATATCTTCAGGATTTGTGACTATTATATATAATATTATGATATTTGGCAATAGTTTATAACAATTTTATTGACATTTTTTTATAACTTTGATATTATAATTTAAGAAATTTATATAGTAATATTATACATTATATAGGAGGTATACAAATGTCAAAATTATTGAAATTTATTATTATATTATCAGTATTGTTTATTGTTGTTTTTAACTGTTCTTACACTTGTTTTGCACTTGATTTAAACAATTCTGTAAACACAACAAACACAAATACGAATAGCTCGAACACAAGCAGTTCTACACTATCATCAACAGTAACAACTTCTGATTTTGATTTACAGTTAACAAATATTCTTTGCATTGCTTTAATTGTTGTTGGTGTTTTACTAATATTATTGGGTATTGCAATTTTAATAAGATTAAAAAACTAAAAGCCTAGGATTCCCTAAGCTTTTTTATTTACAAAATCTATGTTTTCCAATAGTAACCGTCAAAGGTCTTGACCATATCCATTTATTTGTTGCAGTACTTGGATTAAAATAATAAATTGCACCATAAGATGGGTCCCAACCATTTAAAGCATCTTGTGCTGCCTTTTTTGCAGTAATATCTGGATTTAAATTTATTTGACCATCAGAAACCGCATCAAATGCTCCACTTTGATAAATTACTCCTGATATTGTATTAGGAAATTTGCTACTTTTAACTCTATTTAAAATTACCGCACCAACTGCAACTTGTCCTGTATAAGGTTCACCTCTGGCTTCTCCATAAATTGCCCTTGCCAATAAATTAACATTAGAAGAATTATTACTTGATGAACCGCCAGAAGAAGAACTAGCAGTTATCCCCATTGCAGTTAATGTTTTTGTACCTGCAATTCCATCTACTGTTAATCCATTTTTTTGTTGAAATTTCTTTACAGCAGACACTGTTTGGCTTCCATATATTCCATCAACATTTCCTGTATAATATCCCCATCTTTTTAGTTTATCTTGTATTGTTCTAACTTCACTCCCTCTAGAACCATATTTAGATAATGCAAATACCTCTGAGTTTGACATTAATAATACTGTTATAAATGTTATAACTAATGAAAATATTAGTACAAATCCAATAATCTTTTTTTTCATTTTATCACCCTTTGCATAAATTTTATATTATTTTATACAAATTGGAATTTTTTATACGAATTTTTATAATTTGCTTATTGCATTGCGTGCCATTTCGTCACATCTATTATTAAATTCATTGTCTGCATGACCTTTTACTTTTATAAATTCTACTTTATGTTTTTGTGTTAAATTATATAAAGACTGCCATAGTTCTTTATTTTTTACTGCTGAACCACTACTTGTTTTCCAACCATTTTTCATCCAGTTATATATCCAACCTTGTTTAAACGCATTTACAGTATAAGCACTATCACTGTAAACTTGTACATCACTTTCTACTTTTAAACATTTTAATGCTTCTACAACAGCCGTAATTTCCATTATATTATTGGTTGTTTGCTTCATCCCTCCTGAAATTTCTTTTTTTGCACCTTTATACATTAAAATTGCTCCCCAACCTCCTGGACCTGGATTTCCTGAACACGCTCCATCTGTATATATTATAACTTTCTCTGACATTACATTTCCTCCACTTTTATTAATTTATACTTGTTTTTTTATATATTTGTGATAAAATTATACCAACAAATTAATTATTTTTCAATATATTTAGGAGGTTTTCATGAGTAACATTTTAGGAATTATTGCGGAATACAACCCATTTCATAATGGTCACTTATATCATTTACTAAAATCAAAAAAATTAACAAATTCAGATTACACAATAGCTATTATGTCTGGAAATTTCACTCAAAGAGGTGATATTTCTATTGTTGACAAATGGTATAAGGCTCAAATGGCTATTGAAAATGGTATTGATTTAGTTATAGAACTTCCTACTATTTATGCAATTTCAAGTGCAGAAAATTTTGCTTCTGGTGCAATAAAAATTTTAGATTCACTCGGAATAGTTGATTATGTTTCATTCGGAAGTGAATGTAACGATATTACTATTTTAAGTGAAGTTACAGATGTTTTAACAAATGAACCTTCTGAATATAAAACTTTACTCTCTCACGAATTATCAAGAGGTGTATCTTTTCCCAAAGCCCGCGAAAGAGCTTTAATGATGTATTTAAATGATATTCGCAGATTTAATAATGTACTTTCATCTCCTAACAATATATTAGGAATTGAATATTTAAAAGCTTTAAAAAGACAAAATAGTAAAATTCAACCATTTACACTAAAACGCGAAGGCTCTGAATATAATGATGATGCAATTCCAGTAGACTCGCGTTTTGCAAGTGCAACAGCTATACGCAATCTTTGTGTTTCTCGTGATATAACTATTTTACAAAAATTTATGCCTGAAAAATCTTATAATATCTTAGAAAATTGTTTAGAAAATGGACAAATTATTCGAAATATTTCTGAATTTGATAGAACAATAATATATGCTTTAAGAAAAATGTCATTAGCAGAAATTGCTAATCTTCCAGATGTTTCTGAAGGACTTGAATTTTCAATAAAATCTGCTGTAAATCAATGTAATAGCGTAGTAGAACTATTATCTATAATTAATACCAAAAGATATACACAATCCAGATTAAAAAGAATACTTTTATATGCATTACTTGGTATAACAAAAAAAGATATGCAAATTTCCAAAAATATTTCACCTTATATTAGGATTTTAGGATTTAACGAAAAGGGACGAGAATTAATTAGTGAAATTTCAAAACAAAATCGCAAATTAACTGTAATTTCTTCTGTAAAGAAATTTATTGATAGTAACCCCAATAAAAATCTAAAGAACTTGCTTGAAAAAGATATCTGGGCTACTAATGTATATACACTTGGTTATGAATATGACTCTATGGGAAATTTAGATTATACACATAAATTAATTACACCATAAAAACCTAATAGAATTATGGAATTCCATATTCTATTAGGTTTTTATTATCTATTTTTTCCAATACAAAACATCTACATTTGTATCTCTATCTATTAATGTTAAATCAATATAATAATTTCCATCTGTATTTTGTTTTAAATATCCATACTTTTTAGCACTGTCAACAGTATTATATACTGTTTCCCCTACAGTCAAATTGAATTCTTTTTTTACATCAAAATCTGATAATATAATTTTTCTATTTTTGTTTTCTTCATCAGATATTTTTCTTACACTTGAAGTTTCTTGACTATTTTCTATAGATGTTATTAAAAAGTTCTTTATATCTTCTTCTGTTAATGAACCCGTTTTAGTTGCATCTGCATAATCATATGCATAAGGAGATTTATTAGAATTTAATAAATCATATAATTTTCCTGTTTGATTTCTATATTTTCCAATCATACCATCACTATATCCATTTAAATCACAATTTTTTACATTGGTTTCATTTGGATTTAATGTTGTTGTTGCTTTATCTCCACTCATTCCAATTCCTATTGTAAATACTTTTGAATTATTTGTAGTACCTTTATAATATTTAGAAGTGATTTGGTTTTTGTAGAATTTAGCTGTTCTTATTGTCCAATAGTAATAGTTTTCATCATTATGTTCAGCCATACCATCACCAATTCTATTTCCTGTTGCCTTTTCACTTTCATAATAATATGTTGGTTCTCCATCAGTTACCAAAATCAATACTGGTGTACGAGTAACTGTTATTTCGTTTCCATCAATTGTTGTTGTATATTTTTTATTTTTTGAATTTATAAGCATTTCAGCTCCTTCTTTTATTCCAGCTTGTGTGTTTGTTCCACCTGTTACAGTTCTACTTTTTTTATCTCCAACATTTGATACAATTTTTTGAGTATCTGATTTATTATTTTCACTATATTCTCGTGTTAAATAATTAATATTTTGATCATATTTTTCTAATGGAATTATTGTAGATGCATCTCCACTAAATCCAACAACACCTATTCTGCTATCTGCATTTTTACTCATTATAGTTTTTATTGAACTATTAACTGCATTTACCATAGATTTTGCTCTACTATCTTCACTTGCTGAATTATTATTTAACCCAAATTTCATACTTCCTGAAGTGTCTAATACAAATACTACATCCATTGGTGTTGAAACAGATTCTGTTGATGATTTTACTCCTTTTACTGTAACTGTTCCTTTTTGTTCTCTTCTGTCTTCTGTTTCTATTATATCAGGATTTGTTGGAACACCTCCTACTGTTGCTATATTTTCAATTTTTTGTTTTATATCTTTTACCTCTACAATAAATGTTCTTTCTATTTTGTTATTTGCTGGTATTTCAACATCCCATAAAATCTGCTTTCTTCCATCTTCTATAATTGATATTTCTCCACTATCTTCTACTGAACTTTCTATTAGTTCGGTTCCAATTGGAACTGTATCTTTTATTGTTGTTGTTCCAGAAATGTTTCCAGTATTTGTTGCTGTTATTTTATATCTAATCTTATCTCCTAATGTTGCCACTTCTAAGCCATCTATAATTTCACTTGTTTTTTCAGATTTTATAATTGAAGTTTTTTCTTCATTACTTTCCCTACCATTTACTATAGCTACATTAGAGATAACCCCACTTGCCTCTTGATTTACTTTTACTTTAAATTTAACTTCAATTGATTTTTTTGCTGGTATACTTACTTTCCATATTACACCAGTAATTATGTCATTTTCTTTAATTGTGTTTCCATTATTCTGATTATCCATAGAAACAAATGTTGTTTGCTCAGGTATTTTATCTGTAACTTCTATATTTTTTAATTCTGTATCACCATTGTTTGTAATTTTTATTGTATATTCAATGTCTGAATTTACAAATACTAATTTGTCGTCTGCAATTCCTGTTTTTGCCGTCTTTTCAACTGTAAAGTCTGGTATTTGTGGTAAAATTTTATCTGATATTTCTGAACCAGAAGCTACAACTTCTACTGGTATCCACCAATTCCAGAAATTTCTTGATACTGTTCTCTCTTTTTCTTCAACTTTTGTTATACTTGCATATGCTGATAAATTTGTAATAAATAATACTATTATCGCCAGTATTATTGCTAGAATACTCTTTTTCTTAAAAGAGTTTAATCCCTTTGGCATTTAAATTCCTCCCTCAAAATCACTCTATTGCTTGTGCCTTTAGTATTAATCTTTCTTTATTTCCATTTATACATGTAATCAATGTGACTTCTCTTACTAACTCATTTTCTGTTAATAAAATATTTACATCATCAGGTGTAGTTACAAAAATGTTATAAATTGAATATTTTATTGTTTTTCCTTCTAAATCTGTTAGTTCTATAATATCTCCTTTATTAAGTTGTTTTATTTTGCCAAACATTGTACCACTTTTATTATTGTGTCCTGCTAATGATAAATTTCCATAATCATTAACATTTTTTCCCCAATATTTTATTATAGATATTTTCATAGGTTTTTTAGCCGTTTCTGGATTTATATTTTCTATTTCTAGTATTGGATATTCTATATTTATTTTAGTTATTTTTATCTTTCCAATTACATTATATCCTTTATATTTCAAATTTTCTTTTGTTGTTATTATATCTTTTAAAGAGTCATTGTTATTAAAAATTTCTACATTTCTTTTAATTTCTTCTTCATTTTTATATTCACTTATATATTTGTAAGTTAACATACTAATTAACACAATTGCAAAAATTAATAATAAATTAAAAAGTATTTTATAAATTTTATATTTTATCTTATTTGACCTCATATTTTTTTACTTGCTTTTTTCATTCTTATGAATATTACTATTAAGGCAACAACTACTATTGCCAATGCTACTATTAACATTATACTATCATATGTTAATGGTAAATATTTTAATGGCAAACTTGAAGTTGCTTGAGTTTCTATTGTTTCAATTTTGTCTTTTTTAGTAATAGGCTCATAATCATAATATTCTTGTAAGAATTGTGCATCTGTTATTTGTTCTCCATTTTGAGATACCTTTTTTAGAAACACTATATATTTATCCCCTACTCCATTGCTTAGTCTTGCTGATTCTGGTTGTTTTACTTCCATGTCTTTTACTTCTTGCCAATCAACTTCATTTATTAATTTTGAATATAAATTATAAAATTCTTTGTTTGCCTGAATTTTTTCATATATATCCATTCCACTATATTTGTTATTTATTTCTTCTGCTAGTTTCATTAATTTTGAGTAATCTTCTGAGTCTGTAGTTTTTACTCTTTTATAATAATACATAGCATTTTTGCTGTCTGTAATTTTAATGTATCCAGATTTTGCAGTTTCTTTTATTCCGTTGACTTTTTCTGTCCTTACTGGTTTAGTAGAATTTGTTGTTTCTTTGGATTTTGCAATTTCAACTGCAATTCTTTTTGTTGTGTTTTCTGTTATTCCTATATTTTCTTTTGTTAGAGAATTTGTTAAATCTATTTGAGTTCCTGTTAGAATAAAATTATTGTTTTCGTCTTTTGCCCATAAGTAAATTGTTTTTCCTTTTAGTTTTTGGTAAGTTTCTTCATCAAAAAATGCTCCTTGATTTCCTTCTAAATCTGAAATTGAATTAATATATGATAATTCCGTTTCTTTTGAATTATCATTGTTTGTAAATGAATATTTAAATTGCTTATCTGTGTAATCTTTAATGTAAATTATATACTCGTTTTTTTGAATATTTACAACAGATATATTTTCATTTACTGCTTGTGCTTTTACTGGCTGTATTATAAATGCCAATAAAGTGATAATAAAAAAACTTAATAGTTTGATTTTAAATTTTTTTAACATTTAATATTCCTCCTTAAAATATAATATATTATACTTTGAAATTATATTACATCTTCCAGAAATTGTAAATATTCTTTTCCAGTTTTTTATTATAAATTTATTATCACTTTGTCTGTTTTTGTTGCTTTTAAGAGTATTAAGAATAAATAAGACACTTTGTTGTAAAAGTGCCTTATTTTTATTATTTGATCAAAAAAGTTGAATATAATGGAACAGATTTTTTTGTTATTTCTCCCTTGTATAAAAATGCTTTGTTTAAATATATATCACTTTGTATTAATTTAAAATAAACCATAGAAATTATATCACAAAATACTTTTTTGTAATCTATTATTAAATATTTTCAGTAATAACGAATATTATTCATTAATGTTGCATTAGTCAAGAAAAAGTGATAAAATATACTTATATTAATTCGAAAAGTGTGATAAAGTATCATTATATTGGTCCAGAAAATGTGAAAAAATAGTGTGGAGGTGCATTATGTATAGAAAATTAATTGAACAATTAAAGAAATGGAAAAATAAAAAAGACAGATTACCATTAATTTTAAAGGGTGCTAGACAGGTTGGGAAAACATGGTTATTACAAGAATTTGGGAAAGAATGCTTTGAAGATGTGTTATATATAAATTTTGAAAATGAAAGTAATGTATCTAGCTTATTTGAAGGAACAATAGAACCAAATAGAATTATAGAATTTTTAGGTGCTATTCATCATAGAAAAATAAAACCAGAAAAAACATTAATAATATTTGATGAAATACAAGAATTTCCAAGAGCACTAACATCATTAAAATATTTTGCTGAGCAAACACCAGAATATGCAATATGTTGTGCCGGTAGTTTATTAGGAGTATTTTTACATGATAGTGTTTCATTTCCAGTAGGAAAAGTAGAATTTTTAGAATTGAACCCATTAACCTTTGAAGAATTTTTATTAGCTAATAATGAAAGCTCTTTAATAGATGTAATCAATAAAACTGGAATACAAGAAATTCCTGAAATTATAACAAGCAGATTTCAAGATTATTTAAAAAAATATTTTGCAATTGGAGGAATGCCTGGTGCTGTAAACAAATGGCTCAATACCAAAGACTTTGAAGAAGTCGAAAAAGTTCAAAGAGGAATACTAGATTCATATACTAGAGATTTCTCAAAACATACAGACAAAAGCACAGCAACAAAAATAAAATATATTTGGGAAAGTATACCAAGCCAACTTGCAAAAGAAAATAGAAAATTTATTTATGGAGTAGTTAGAGATGGTGCTAGAGCAAGAGAATATGAAGATTCTATTAATTGGTTACAAGATACAGGATTGATAAGAAAAGTATACAGAGTAAAAAGAGGAGATAAGTTACCACTAAAAGCATATGAAGATTTGAAGGCATTTAAAATTTATTTTTTAGATGTTGGGTTATTAAGGGTAATGTGCGAATTATCATATGAAACTATAGTAAATGGAAATGAAATTTATAATGAATTTAAAGGTCTATTAACAGAACAATTTGTACTACAAGAGTTATCAGATTTTGATAAAATAAAGTCTATATATTATTGGTCAAATGAGTCATTAAGTAAAGTTGATTTTGTGTTTAATTATAAAAATTTGATAATTCCAGTGGAAGCAAAATCTGGAATCAATGTGAAGGCACAAAGTCTAAAGAATTTTATGCAAGAATATAATACAGAATTAGCATTAAGATTCTCTCTTTTAAATTTAATAAAAAATAATAAAATTTTAAATATACCATTATATATAATGTGGAATACAATAAAATATATTGATGAAAATTGACCTTGTCAGATAGTGTAAAATAAAGTGTGTAGACTTTGTCAAATAAAGTCTGTAAGGGAAAGAGTTCACGATAGTGGAAGGGTGCCTTAAAATAAATTAGAATTTCTTAAATTTCGTAATAAACCGAGGAGTGCAATGAAAAACTTATATGTAAATAATTGCTTTGTATAAAATCAAATGTATTGTACTAAAAAAGTTGAAGCTCAAAATATTTCAAACTTCAACTCTTATCTTATTTATTTTCTATCCATTTAACCAAATCCATATTCTCACTATCTAAAAGCATTTCATTTTGAGGCATAACCCTAAATGAATATCCATAATTTCCACCTGTTGTAAAATCAATTTTAGCTGAATAATAGAATTTTCTATTTTCATCATCTCTTCTTTCCATCTTCATTGGAATTATCTTCACATCTTGTACCGTTCCATCTTCTAAGAATTTACCATAATATACTTCAGCTCTAACAGAGTTTGGATCAATATTTGGTAGAGTAACAACACATTTTACATCTATTGTAGTACCTGCATCTACAGTTACATTATCTACATTTTCTTCCACTTGTTCTATATCTATATCTTTCCAATTAGAATATATACTAGATTTCCAAGTATCAAATTCTGTAACCTTATTTAAATCATTATAATATTTTTTAGTTAAATTACATAAAGGTATATATAATTTATTTGTATAGTCAACAAGCATTCTTGCTGTACTATATTCTCCACCTGTAGACATTATAGAATTTTTCATATATTCCATCCAAGTTTTAGATATTCCATTTTTATCTTTATCATAATAAATAGGAATAATTTTATTTTCTAATGTATAATATATGCTTTCACTATCAGCTCTATCTTGTTCCTCATATGATGAATATTCTTTGTTTGTTCCTATTGACCAACCATTTTTTTGATTATATCCTTCAGCCCACCAACCATCTAGTACACTAAAGTTTACTACTCCATTTACTGATGCTTTTTGTCCACTTGTTCCTGAAGCTTCCATTGGTCTTCTTGGGTTATTTAACCATACATCTACACCACTTACCATATATCTTGAAACTTCTATATTATAATTCTCTAATATAAATATTTTTCCTTTAAATTGTGGATTCATAGATATTTCATGAATATATTTTATTAAATCTGCTCCTTCTTTATCTGCTGGATGTGCTTTTCCTGCAAATATTAATTGAACTGGTCTATTAGCGTCATTTAATATTTGTGTTATTCTTTCTAAGTCTTTAAAGATTAATGTTGCTCTTTTATATGTAGCAAATCTTCTGGCAAATCCTATTGTTAGTGCTTCTGGATTTAGTTTTGATGTAATTTCGTTTATTTCTTCATAACTTACACCTTCACGTCTTAATCTCTTTGTTACATTTTCTTTTACTAATCCCAATAATTTTGTTTTTCTTTCCATATGCACATTCCATAATTTTTCATCAGGAATTGTTTTTATTTTTTCCCATACTGTATTTTCATGTATATTATCTTGCCAATATGGTATTAAATATCTATTATATAATTCTTTTAGTTTTGGAGCTAACCATGTACATGTGTGAATTCCATTTGTAACATATGTTATAGGAGATTCACTTGGTGCTATATGTGGCCATACATCTGCAAATAGTTCTCTTGAAACTTCGCCATGTAGTTTACTTACTCCATTTTTCTTTCCAGCTATTTTTAACGCAAATATTCCCATATTAAATCCTGGTTCTAATCCCTCACATGGTTTCATTCCAAGTTTTAAAAATTCTTCTCTTGTTAATCCTAATCTTGGCCAAAAATCTTTAAAGTATTTTTCTACCAATCCTATTGGAAATATATCATTTCCAGCTGGAACTGGTGTATGTGTTGTAAATACAGTCTTTGATGATGCTATATCTTTTGCAACATTGAATGATACTTGTTTTTCTTTTATTGTGTTTTTTATTAATTCTAGGTTCAAAAATGCTGAGTGACCTTCATTCATATGGTATATTGTTGGAGTTAATCCTAATCTTCTTAATAGATTTACTCCTCCCATTCCTAATATAATTTCTTGTCTTATTCTCATTTCTTGGTCCCCACCATATAAGCGTGCTGTTGTATCTCTATCTTCGTCATTATTAATGTCAATATCTGAATCCATTAAATATAGTTTTACTCTTCCTACATTTATTTCCCATACTTTTAAGTATATTCTTCTTTTAGGGAATTTTATAAATAATATTAAGTCATTTCCATCTAAATCTTTTACTGGATTTATTGGTAAATCATATATGTCTAGGTCTTTATATTCTGGTCTTTGCATTCCATATCTATCTATTATTTGATTAAAATATCCATTTTTATATAATAATCCAACTGCTACTAATGGAATTCCTAAGTCACTAGCTGATTTTAGGTGATCTCCTGATAATATTCCTAGTCCTCCAGAATATATTCCTATTGTTTGGTCTAATCCATATTCTGCTGAAAAATATGCAATTAAATCATTTCTATTTTCTGGATATTTTGAATTGAACCATGTATTTTTACTATTCATATATGCATCAAAGTTACTTACTATTTTGTCATATTCTTTTACAAATGCAACATCTTTTGAAACATTTTCTATTTTTTCTTGCTCTACTAATTTTAAAAATTTTACTGGATTTTTATTACATCTTTCCCATAAATCTCTATCTATTATTTTAAATAATCTTAAAAATTCGGTGTTCCAAGCCCACCATAGATTATTTGCTATTTCGTTTAGTCTTCCAATTCTTTTTGGCAATTGTGGATTTACTGTTATTCTGTTAAATATATACATTTTATTTTTCCTCCTATGTTTTTTGTGTTCTTTTTGAACATTTTTCTTTTTGTTAATCATACCTATTATCTACTACTTTTTATTTTTTGTCAATATTTAGATTTTATATTTCTTAATTAGTTGTTGTTTTCTGTTGTAGTATTATCAGTATTGGTATTCGTATTCGTTGTATTATTACTATTTGTTGTATTATTTGTATTTTGTGAAGTATTTGTGTTTGTATTAGTATTATTTACTGTACTATTTGTATTTTTATTTAAAGTACTATTATTATTAGTTTCGTTTTTGTTTGTATTTGTATTTTTATTAGTATTTTTATCCGTATTTGTTTGTGTTGTATTATTAGTAGTATTGTTATGTGTTGTGTTATCTTTATTTGTATGAGGAACACTTACATTTGTTGTATTAGTATTTGTCTGTGTTGTATTACTTTCAACTTGTTGTGGATCCACAGCATCAATATCATGTGTAATTTCTTTTACAGTTTCTTGTTTATCTTGTGTTTTATTGTCAGTATCTGTTTTTAGCTCTGAACCAGAATGTTTATCACATAACTGTGGTACTGTACTTTTCAAAAAGTATTCAGTATATACATTTTTACAACCTGTTGTTGCTATTTTTCCTGTGTCTGCACACACATTATAACTATATACAGAAATTGGCTTTTCAAAAGTTGCACTTTTTAAACCAGCATGAATTTTGGACATTACATTTGCCCACAACAATCCTGCAGGATTTCTTTTATTAAATTCTATTGTTTCATTTTCATCAAATCCATACCATGTAGCAGCAGTATAATATGGAGTAAATCCACATAGCCACCTATCATAGTTTTCGTCTGTTGTTCCTGTTTTTGCAGATACATCTACACCTGAAATTTTACAATATGATGCAGTTCCTCTACTTCCATTTACTGGTTGTGTTAATATTTCTTTTACTATATATGCAACTTCTTTTGATACCACTCTTCGTCTTTTTTGTTTAGTTTTTACAATATTTTTTCCAGTATTATTATTTATATTGGTATAAAATGTTGGTTCTATATATAATCCATCATTTGCTATCATTGCATATCCGCTTGCCATTTCTAGTGGGCTTATACCTTTTTGTAATCCTCCTAATGCAAGTACTAGTGTTTCATCTTCTTGTGTTAATGTTGTTATTCCCATTTTCTTTAAATATTTGATTGATGTTTGTGGTCCTAATTGTTGCATTATTTCTACAAATGGAATATTTTGTGATGATTCTACTGCTCTTCTAACTGTTACTTCTCCTAATGGCTTATTATAATCTGTTGGATGATATCCATTTGCAAAATCTTTCTCAGAGTCGTCATATATTGATGAAGCAGTAATTATTTTTTTATCTATTGCTGGAATTAATACTGAAAGTGGCTTTATTGAAGAACCTGTTTGCCTAACACTTTGTGTTGCTCTGTTTAATGGTCTTACTTCTGTTTTCTTTCCTAATCCTCCAACACATCCAACAACTTGTCCTGTTTTATGGTCTATTATTACCATTGCTGATTGTGATGGATTTCCACCGTTTTTTGAAGCAATTTGATATTTTGATTTTTCAAATTCTTTTTCTGTTGTTTCCTGAATTTTAGAATTTTGAGTACTATATACTTTTAGTCCAGCCATATTGATATAATTTGTTGCAAATGTTTCAGATATCTTATATTTTTTTGCTATATCTTCTGTTATTTGCGAGATTAAAGCATCTGTGTGATAAGAATATACCGCACTTTCTGTTTCTATTTTTCCTTTTTTAAATTTTAATCCTTTTTCTACATTTTCTATTGCCTTATTATAGCTTTCTTCATCAATATATTTTAATTCTAACATCTTTTTTAAAACTGTTGTTGTTCTTTTCTTTATTTTTTCTGTATTATCCTTTTCTCCAAATGGATTATATGAATTAGGTGAATTATTCATTCCCGCTAAAAAAGCACATTCTTCTAAAGATAATTCTGATGATTTTTTACTAAAATAATATTGACTTCCAACTTCTACTCCATACATATGTGGTCCAACATATATAATATTAAAATATGCTTCTAATATTTCATCTTTTGATAATTCTGTTTCTAATAATTCTGCTTTCCACCACTCTTTTACTTTTCTTGTAACACTATCTGTATTATCTCCTGTTAAGTTTTTAACTAATTGTTGAGTTATTGTACTTCCTCCATAAGATGATTTTCCAAAATGAGTAACATATGAAAATATTGCTCCACCTGTTCTTTTTATGTCTATTCCACCATGTTTATAAAATCTTTCATCTTCTATTGCTATATATGCATTCTTCAAGTTTTCTGGAATATCATTTAGTTTTACTGGTATATTTTTTCTAGTGCATCCCAATTTGGCAATTTCTTTTCCATCACTGTCTAGCACTATTGAATTTTGATATGTAACCATTTCTTTGGCTAGCATTTTCCATTTATAACCAGAAATTCCTAGCATTATTCCTAAAACAATAATTATTAATATTATAATTATTATTATTACTTTTAGTACTTTTTTATTTTTTTTGTTTTCTTCTTTTTTTAATGCTTTTGGTACATAGTTTTCATCTTCTGTTTTCTTTTTTTTCTTTTTCTTCAACTATATCACTTTCCTTTTTATAACTTTGTCTATTTATGAAC
>CAKPKI010000012.1 GCA_934167135.1 uncultured Clostridia bacterium | reverse complement strand
AGTAATCCATTGTTTGCAAAGAAAACAATCGCATTACATAACTTTATTGATAAAGTAGAATGGAAAAATACAGAGAAAAAAGACTATGTTCTATATTTTGGACGTTTCTCTGAAGAAAAGGGAATTGGGACATTAATCGATGTATGTAAGTCATTACCAGATGTTTCATTTATCTTTGCTGGAACTGGTCCATTAGAAGATCAGATCGAAGGAATTCCAAACATTAAGAACGTTGGATTCCAGACAGGAGAAGATTTAGAAAAACTGATCAGAGAAGCAAGATTTTCTATTTATCCATCTGAATGGTATGAAAACTGTCCATTCTCAGTCATGGAATCACAGATGTATGGAACTCCAGTATTAGGAGCCAACATTGGTGGAATTCCAGAGTTGATTCAGGAAGGAAAAACAGGAGAATTATTTGAAAGCGCAGATGCAGTTGATTTGAAAGAAAAGATTAAACATCTGTGGGAAGATAAGAAACTAACAGCTTCTTATACAGAAAATTGTAAAGATATCAGTTTTGATACAATTGATGAGTACTATGAGAAGTTGATGAAGATTTATACAGGAAGAGTTCGAGGAAATCGAGCAGCAAGTAAACAAAAAGGGAAGTTGAGTGAGAAAAATATGAGTAAAGATAAGAAAGTTAAGAAGTTAAATGGTACAGTTATTGTTACATATCGTTGTAACGCAAGATGTAATATGTGTAATCGTTACAAGAAACCATCTACACCAGATGAAGAAATCAGCTTAGAAACAATTAAGAAGTTACCACCAATGTATTTTACAAACATTACTGGTGGAGAACCATTTATCCGTACAGACTTAAAAGATATTGTACGTGAATTACAGAAAAAATCCGATCGTATCGTTATTTCAACAAATGGTTTCTTTACAGATCGTATCGTAGATCTGTGTAAAGAGTTTCCTAATGTCGGAATTCGTATTTCTATCGAAGGATTAGAAGAAACAAATAACAAGATCCGTGGATTAGAAAATGGATTTCAGCGTGGATATACAACATTAAAGAAATTAAGACAGATGGGTATGAAAGACGTTGGATTTGGTATGACAGTACAGGATGCAAACTGTAAAGACTTAGTACCTCTTTATAAGATTTCAGATAAGATGGGAATGGAATTTGCAACAGCTTCCTTACATAACAGTTTTTACTTTGTAGAAGCAAAGAATATCATCAAAAACCGTCCAATGGTTGCAAAACAGTTTGAAAACTTAGTAAATGAACTGTTAAACAGCAATTCACCAAAGAAATGGTTCCGTGCTTACTTTAACCATGGATTGATCAATTATATTTATGGACAGAAGAGATTACTTCCATGTGATATGAGTTTTGACACATTCTTTATTGATCCATATGGTGATGTTATGCCATGTAATGGAACAAAAGATAAAGAAGTTATGGGTAACTTAAATGAACAGAGTTGGAATGAATTATGGAACAGCAAAGAAGCCGAGGAAGTTCGTAAGAAAGTTCGTTGCTGTGACCGTGATTGCTGGATGATCGGTTCTGTATCACCTGCTATGCATAAGTATATTTGGGTTCCTGCTCTTTGGGTTATGAAGCATAAATTCTTACGTTTCTTTAAGAAGAAAAAATATAGTATGTATGAGAATAAGATCGTTCGTGATTATAAGAAAGGTCTTGTTACGAAAGAAGAATTGGACAAGTGCTCTACTTGCGATATGTGTGCGACGATTAATGATGGATTGTCTGCGGCTTCTAAGGAGCAGCTAGTTGGTAAGAGTGGAGAAGAGATTGTGGATGCGGATATTAAGGCGCAGATGGAGAAGTAGAGAATGAAAAAGATGATATAATAATATGTACTTGAATTATATCTATAGGCATAAAATGAGTAGGATATTCTGCTCTGTAGAAGGCTAGTAGATAATAAAAACATCATTTGTATGTATTATATAAAGTATTTGTTTTGAACAAGAATAAAAGGTGTACTAACAACTATTTTAAGAAAAATTCAGTTATTGATTATAAGTAATAATTTTATCAATATATATAATGATTTTTTGGAAACATGATTATAAATTGATTTTGTGAATGATAAATAAATGTTTTGAGAAAAACAAAATCTAAAAATGTAGGAAGTAATAGAATTTCAAATAAAGAATAAAAAGGTAAAAAAGTGGTAGATTATGGAATTAAAAGTAAAAATACTTAAAATTGATAAGAAAATCAAGATTGCAATGTTTATGCTGATAATAAAGACATTTTTGTCATATACAACACTTATTGCATATAATGATATGATTGATAATATTTTAGCAATTTTAGCTACATTTTTATTTGTATTATGTATGGCTGAAAAAAGGTATTCTAAGGTTACATTAATTATATATAGTGCGGTTGCTCTAGTTGGATTTTATTCTGCAATACAGATTGGAAATGTTGGTTTTTTGATTACAATTATTACTTGTTTTGCAATTAGAAAAGAAGATATTGATAAGATTATAAAATATATATATCAGATTGAATTATTATTTTTTTTGTTGATAATTATAATGTCGTGTATAATGTCGTTAATTGGTGATAAGTTGATTGTAACAGAAATATCAGGTGAGATAAGGTATAATTTTGGATTTACACATCCAAATACTTTTTCAATGATGTTATTTAATCTAATTTTAATGTGGGTGTATATAAATTTTGATAAAATAAAAAGAAAAAATATTTTGGAAATAGCTTTATTGACTTTGATTGTATGTTGTTTTACAAAAACGAGAACATTTTTAGTGAATATTGTTTGCTTATTATTGTTGTTAGTGTTGGTGAGAAGGAATAAAAAAAGAATTAACAATATCATTTCGATTATTGCACAGCTTATAACTCCTATGCTAACGATTATTACTTATGTACTTACGATGATGTATATGGGAGGAAATAATATTGCTTTTGTGATTGACAATATATTGTCTTATAGAATTAGATTAGTTGCATATGCATTATATCATTATGGGATATCATTATTTGGGCAGAATATGTCTAATATTAAAGTAATATATGATCAGTATTGGAAATTAAATAATTTTACGTTTGATAATGCTTATGTATATTTTATGAGTAATATAGGGATTATTTGGTTAATTATTATTTGCATATGTTTTTATTTATTGGCAAAAAAAAAGAATGTAAAAACATCTATATTTATAATTGCATGGGCTTTATATGGGATGACAGAAGTACATGGAATAAATGGTTATGAATGTTTTCCTATTTTGTTGTGTGCAACGTTATTAAACAAAAGGGAGAAAAATAAAAATGGTAAGTATTATTGTACCAATTTATAATTCGGTTAAATATTTGTCGAGGTGTATAGAGAGTCTTATGAATCAAAGTTACCAAAATATTGAAATATTGCTTGTGGATGATGGATCGACAGATGATACATCTGTGGTATGTCGTGAATATTCAAAAATTGATTCAAGAATCAGATATATTAAAAAGAAAAATGGGGGAGTTTCTTCTGCTAGAAATGAAGGAATTCGAAATGCAAAAGGAGAATATATAACATTTGTAGATTCAGACGATTATCTTGATAGAAATATAATTAGTTTTGCGGTAAAAAAAATAAATGAGACAAAATCAGATATTATTGGATGGAATGCTTGGATTGTTAATGAAAATGGAATAAAAAAATCTAAGGATATAAAATATAGTCAGAATGATTTCGGGTATATACAAGCAGCAATCATTTCTAATTATACAAATGAATTTTATTGTGGAGACTATATTCGGGCTGTATGGGGCAAACTATTTAAAAAAAGTGTGATTGATGAGAATAATATTTTGTTTAATGAAAAGCTTTATATTGGTGAAGATGCTGTATTTTTGATGGATTACATAAGCCATGCACAAAAAGCAAGCTTAATTAATACATATGGATATTATTATCGAATATTATCAAATTCAGCAGTTAGACGATATAAAAGTGATTTATATCAACAAAGTATGTTACAAATGAGATTGATGAAGAATTTTTTTAGAACTTCAGATATAGACGATATAATTAAAGATTCGTTATGTGTTCTTCAGTGGACTTTATTGCATGATTTATTGCAAAATGCGAGAAGTTCAAAAAAAAAGAGGATTGATTATTCAGATGTATATAAATGGTATACATATATGCAGAACTCTCAGATTGGGCAAAAGCGAAAAGCTCCATGGGCAGGAAAATTAGTTCAGATTCAAATGTGTTTAGGAACTAAATTTCCTATTTGTATGCAAGTTATGATAATGAGGATGTATGATATGATGAGAAGTATAATGGGAAAATAAAGTAGGAAAAATGATAGATAGTTGTAGAAGTAATTGAAAGAGTTTTTGTATTATTTACTGTTATTTTTGTTAGTTATATTGTGACATGTTTTATTTGTGGAAAAATCGACTTTGTGTTAATTACAACAATATTATTATTAGAAATTGACTGGTGTTATTAAATAAAATAACAAAAGAAAAAACAAAAGCTGTTTTCTGCAAATGGGGAATAATTGAGTAACAGGAAAGAAGAAAAACTAATAAGAAGAAATAAAAACATTATATCTTGTATTACAATAATTAAAATTATTAGTGTGTTAAAAGTAGTCAGGAATGGTGGAACAGTATTAAAGGAAGGTATGCGATGAAAGTTTTAAATTTACTCACAAGTGGGAAATCTGGTGGGATAGAAAGTCTGTGTAGGGATATAGGGATTAATAGCGAGTTTGAAAATGGATTTTGTTTTGTATTTGGAGATGGACCAATTTACCAACAAATGAAAAGTATGGGATTAAAAACATACTGTTTGAGTGGAGATGGAAGAAAAATAAGCCTAAAAAAATTTTCAAAAATAAGAAATATAGCAAAAGAATATGATATTATTGTTGTACATCATGGGGATCCATTTCTGAAATTTTATCATTATTTGTTGATGAAAACTTTGAAAAAGAAATATGTCACATTTATACATTCATGTTATGAAGAAGAATATTTTTATCCTTCTAACATTCTGAAAAGAGCATTTGCGCATTTTATTTTTCAAAAAGGTTTGTCTAATTCAGATTTAAATATTTTTGTTTCAAAAGCTGGAAAGAAAAGTTATGAAAAGGAATTTAATATCGTAGAAAAAAAGTCGGTAGTGGTATATAACGGTATAGGTATTGATAAATTAGAGGCTGGATATAGGTGGATACCTAAAAATAAAGAACCTTTTAATATTATGTATATTGGTCGTCTTGAAAAAGTAAAAGGAGTAGAGTTACTTTTGAAAGCAGTGAAGATGATAAAGACAAAGTATTCAGTAAAATTATCGATAATTGGAGATGGATCAGAACGAGGATATTTAGAAGAGCTTTCAAGGAGTCTTTCTATAGATAATATTACGACTTTTTTTGGACAGCAAAGAGATGTAATATCTTTTTTAAAAAGTGCAGATATTTTTGTCTATCCTTCAGTGTGGCAAGAAGTGTTTGGAATATCAATTGTTGAAGCTATGGCATTTGGAATTCCATGCATTTCTAATAAAGTAGGAGGAATTCCTGAAATTATAGAAAATGGGAAAAATGGATTTATTTGCGAATCAATATCAAGCGAGGCATTAGAAGAAAAAATTGATGATGTACTAAAAAAAATTCAGGATAATAATATAATAAGCATTTCTGAACATGCAAAAAAACGGGCTGAACAATTTTCAATAAAGAATACAGTGGATACACTGTATGCAAAATACAGTGTATTGATGAAAAAGGAATATTAATAATGAAAGAGAATGTATTTAAACTAAGGCGTGCACAACTAATGATTGCACGAGAAATAAAAAGAATATGTGAAAAAAATAGTATTAATTATTTTTTGGATTCAGGATCTATGTTGGGCGCAGTTCGACATAATGGATTTATTCCATGGGATGATGATATGGATATTGGTATGTGTTATGATGATTATGCAAAATTTGTATCAATAGCACCTAAAGAATTGGACAATAAATTTTTTCTAGATAACTATGAAACAAATTCTAAAAATCCTTATGTATTTAGTAAGATTCGCTTAAAAGGCACAACATATATTGAATCTATTGGAAATGAAGGGTTTGAGCACAATGAAATTTTTGTTGATGTTTTTCCATACTACTATGTTTCTGATAATAATATGGAAAGAAAATTTGAAGGGCTTCAAATGACATTTTTAGCGCAAGCAATCATGTCTAAGTGTGGATATAAGGTTTGGAAAGGAAAAGGGGTAAAAAAAAGAATTAAATTTTTACCAACGGACATACTTGGTAAAGTTTGTACAATGCGATTTTTGAGGAAGAATGTGGAACGTTTATATTTGAAACATCATAATACGGAAATGATGGGAATTCAGGCTGGATCATGCTATAGTTATTGGTTTTTTCCAGAAGATGTTTTGAGAAAAACAGAAAAACACATATTTGAAGATGAAATGTTTAATATTCCACAAAAATATGATTATTTTTTAAAAGTGGCGTATGGAGATTATATGAAATTGCCATCTAAAGAAGAGAGAGTAACTCATCAAATAAAATACTTAGATTTTGGACAGATAGAAATATTATAGTGAAATAAAAAGTCAAACTTATATTTGGAAAAGAATTAAACAAATTGCAAAAAATTGGTCCAAATGGAAAATTATCAAGAGTTATTTTATTTATCAATATGAAAGCAGAAATTAATAAAACAGTATTTATCATTTGCAAAAAGAGTTTCAAAGATTTTTAACGAATATGGAAAATTTCTAAAGAGAAAATATTTATTACTAGGAATATTGGGGGCAAGTTTTGAAAAAAGAGATGGTATGAAGATGTGAAGACATAGAAAGAGACAGTACATAAAACTTTTGTCAGGGTAATTCGAAAGGATGCTACTGTTAATTAAATTTTTGGGAAATGTAAGTTCATGAAAAACAAGAAAGGAAATGATATGAACAAACAAGAAAGAGATATATTAAATGTTTTATTATTGGAACCCTATATAAATCAAAGAATATTATCAGAAAAAACAGGGCATTCATTGGGGGTTGTAAATCGTTGTATTAAATCATTAATAGAAAAGGAATATCTTAATGAAACCATAGGATTAACCAGAAAAGCATATGATGAGATTGAACAGAAAAAACCTAAAAGAGCAATTATTTTAGCAGCTGGTTTTGGGATGAGAATGGTTCCGATTAATACAGAAACATCCAAAGGATTATTAGAAGTTAATGGAGAAATTTTAATAGAAAGAACAATAAGACAACTTCATGAGGTCGGAATTACGGAAATATATATTGTTGTTGGATTTATGAAAGAACAATATGAATATTTAATAGATGCGTTTGGTGTAGAGCTAATAGTTAATTCAGAGTATGCAACAAAAAATAATTTATATTCAATGAAATTAGCAGCAGAACATTTATTAAATGCTTATGTAATTCCATGTGATATATGGTGTAATAAAAATCCATTTTCAAAATATGAATTATATTCATGGTATATGGTGAGTGATTTGGTAGATGACGAAAGTGATGTTAGAGTTAATCGAAAAATGGAGTTAGTATCAGTACAAAAGAATTTTGGCGGAAATTCTATGATTGGTATTTGCTATTTAGTAGATGAAGATGCAGATTTTGTAAAACAGAAAATCTTGGAACTATCAAAAGATCATCATTTTGATGATGCATTTTGGGAAGAAGCATTATATAAGAAAGATCGTATGATTGTATTTGCAAAAGTAGTTCATTCATTGGATATTGTTGAAATTAATACTTATGAGCAATTAAGAGAATTGGATAGCAATTCTAATCAGTTAAAAACGGATGCAATTGATGTTATTTGTGAAGCTTTAAATGTAAAGGCCAGCGCAGTGGAAAATATATCTGTTTTAAAAAAGGGTATGACAAATCGCTCATTTTTGTTTGAATGTAAATCGAAAAAATATATTATGCGTATTCCAGGAGAAGGAACGGATCAGTTAATAAATCGTAGAGAAGAAGCAGAGGTATATAATTGTATAAAAGATAAAAATATCTGTGATGATATTACTTATATAAATCCAGAAAACGGATATAAAATTACAGAGTTTTTGGAAAATGCACGAGTTTGTGATCCGTTTAATGAAGAAGATGTCAAGAAGTGTATGAAACGTCTACATGATTTTCATGATAAAAAATTAAAAGTGAATCATGATTTTGATATGTTTGGACAAATTGAATTTTATGAGAAACTATGGGATGGAAAACCGTCAGTATATAAAGATTATTTAAATACGAAAAAGAATGTATTATCCTTAAAAAAATATGTAGAAGAAAATGCGGAGGAAAAAGTATTAACACATATAGATGCTGTTCCGGATAATTTTTTATTTATAGAGAAAGATGGAAAAGAAGATATTCGGCTAATAGACTGGGAATATGCAGGGATGCAAGATCCACATGTTGATGTTGCGATGTTTTGTATATATTCATTGTATAATAGAGAGCAAGTAGATAATTTGATTAATGATTATTTTGTAAATCAATGTAGTGAGAAAATTCGAATAAAGATTTATTGTTATATTGCGATTGGTGGTTTATTATGGAGCAATTGGTGTGAATACAAGAGAAATTTAGGAATTGAATTTGGAGAATATTCACTTCGTCAATATCGTTATGCAAAAGAATATTACAGAATCGTAGAGGAAGAATTAAATAAATTAGAAAGATAGAGGTTACTTAGAATGCATAAAGTAGAAAGAGCTATTATAATGGCAGCAGGATTTGGAAGTAGAATGCAACCAGTTACGTTGGAAACACCAAAGCCATTAGTTAAGGTTCATGGAACCAGAATGATTGATACAGTTATAAACGGATTGCATGAAAATGGAATAACGGAAATTTATGTAGTTGTTGGATATTTAAAAGAAAAATTTAAAGTTCTAGAGAAAGAATTTGAAGGAATCAAGTTAATAGAAAATCCTTATTATAATGAATGCAATAATATTTCGTCATTATATGTTGCTAGAGAGCATTTGAAGAATGTAATGATTCTTGATGGGGATCAGATGATTTATAATCAAGAGATATTAAATCCAGAATTTGAACGTTCAGGATATAACAGTGTATGGGTGGAACATGAGACAGATGAATGGTTGCAAACAGTAGAAGATGGAATTGTGACATCCTGTAATAGAAATGGTGGAAACAAAGGATGGCAATTGTATAGCATTTCTCGATGGACAGAAGAAGATGGAAAAAAATTAAAAGAACATTTAGAAATAGAGTTTGAGGAAAAGAAGAATCGACAGATTTATTGGGATGATATTGCTATGTTTTGTTATCCTCAAGAATATAGATTGGGAATAACACCAATGAATCAAGAAGATATTATAGAAGTTGATAATTTGACTGAATTAATTGAACTAGATGAAAGTTATAAAAAGTATTTGGAGGAAAATAAATGAAAAAGGAAGTAAAAAATAAAAAGGGACAAATTGATTGGATGATAACAATTCTTCCATTAGCTATAGTGATTGCATTGTGTGTCTTGTTTTTCTTTGTACCAGAAAAGTCTAATATTGTTTTAGGTCAGATTAGATTCTTCTTTGGAGATACATTTGGTACATATTATCTTATTATAGGATTAGGTATTTTTATTTTATCGTTATATATTGCAGGATCAAAGTATGGAAATATAGTATTAGGACGTCAAGATGAAAAACCTAAGTATTCATTTTTCTCTTGGGGAGCTATGATGTTTACATGTGGATTAGCTGCAGATATTTTATTCTATTCTCTTTCTGAATGGGTGTTGTATGCAACCGATCCACATATTAAAGAAATGGGAAGTATTCAAGAATGGGCAGGTGTATATCCATTATTTCATTGGAGTTTTATTCCATGGGGGTTTTATTTAGTATTAGCGGTTGCGTTTGGTTTCATGTTACATGTAAGAAAGCAAAATCGACAAAAATATTCAGAAGCATGCAGACCTATTCTTGGAAAACATACTGATGGCTTATTAGGAAGAATTATAGATTTATTAGCAGTTTTTGCGTTATTAGCAGGAACAGCAACAACATTTAGTGTGGCGACACCATTGATGGCAACTATTATAGGTGAGTTTTTACATGTTGAGATAAGTAGAACAACAATTAATATTGTTATTTTACTTATCACTTGTGCTGTATATACATATTCGTTATTGCATGGATTTAAAGGAATTAGTTTTTTAGCTAATGCATGTATTTATTTGTTTTTTGGATTATTAGCGTATGTATTATTATTTGGTGGAGAAACAAGATATATTATTGAAAGTGGATTTTCGTCTTTAGGAAATATGGTACAGAATTTTATAGGATTATCAACTTTTACAGATCCACTTAGAAAAACAAACTTTCCACAGAACTGGACGATATATTATTGGGCATATTGGATGGTATGGTGTGTAGCAGCTCCATTTTTTATTGGTAATATCTCAAGAGGTAGAACAGTTCGACAGACTATTTTGGGTGGTTATGTATTCGGAGTAGGATCAACGTTGATCAGTTTTATTGTTTTAGGAAACTATTCTATGGGATTACAAATGTTAGGTGCAAAAGATTTTATTGCACAGTATACAAAAACTGGTGATTTATATGGTATGATTGTTTCAATAATAAAAACAATGCCATGTGCACCATTGGTTATGGCGGTAGTATTGATTACAATGATAGCATTTTATGCAACATCTTTTGATTCTATTGCATTGACAGCATCATGTTATAGCTATCACAAACTTGAAGAAGGTGAACAACCACATAAGGGAATTCAGTTAATGTGGTGTATTTTGTTAATTTTATTACCAATTGCATTATTGTTTGCAGAGAGCTCTATGAGTAACTTACAGAGTGTTAGCATTGTTGCAGCGTTTCCGATAGGGGCAGTGATTGTGATGATTGCAATTAGTTTTATGAAGGATGCGAAAGAATATATGAAAGGTTTAGCAGAAAAGAAAAATTGATAATGATGAAGTACGAGAATAAATCAAGAAGTATATTGAACGGTTATCTGTTTTATTATTTCTGTTAGAAATTATTGAATTGATTTTTTGTATATTATTTTATATGATAAAAAATAATGAAAAAGAAAAATTATAATAAAATAATAATGCTACTATTAAATTTAATAAAAGAAGTGTATAATATATTGAGATTTATTTAAATAGGCATCATATAAAATAAGAAAATATTATATTGATGATGAAAATAGACATTGTATAGGAAGTATAGGAAGGAATAGAGTTTTGAAAAAAATTGGAATTGTTACAATAGAATCTTTTAATTTAGGAAATAGATTGCAAAATTATGCCCTCCAAGAGATTCTAAAAAATATGGGATTTCAAGTTGAAACAATTAGAAGAAGTTCAGAAGAAGAAAATATATTAAAACGTATTATGCAGGAAGTTTTACAAACTAAAAGAGCAAAATTTCGAGCATTTGATAAATTAATAAATAAAAGTAAATGGTTCGCAACAAAAGATGAGGCACCTAAAGAGATGTGTAATGAATATGACTATTTTATTGCGGGAAGTGATCAGGTTTGGAATCCTTATTATGATTTTGTTGGAAAAACTAATTTTTTAGAATTTGCTAAACATGAACAGAAAATAGCATATGCAGCGAGTTTTGGTGTTTCAGAATTACCAGAGGAAGCAAAGAAAAGATATAAAGATTGGTTAGATGATTTCAAAAATATAGCAGTTAGAGAAAATGCTGGTGCAGATATAATAGAGGATTTAATTAATAAAGATGTTTCAGTCGTTTTGGATCCTACATTGATGCTTAATGCAGAAAATTGGAGAAGTTTAGAAAAAAAACCTAAAAATGTTCCGAAAACAAAATATATATTAGTATATTCCGTTGAGGGAATGAGCGAGAATATGAAAGAAGTTATTGAAGAAAAGAAAAAAACATACGAAGTTGTCGATATCAGACAAAAACTTAAAAATGGACATGAATGGGCAGTTGGACCAGCAGAGTTTTTATATCTTGTTGATCATGCATCAGAGTTATATACTGATTCATTTCATGGAACGGTGTTTTCTATATTATTTCATACAAAGTTCAGAATCTTTGAAAGAGATGGTATTAATATGAATTCAAGAATAGAAACTTTATTAGAAAAAACAGGGTTAAAAGAGGAACAGAAAGTTGATAATGTAGATAAAAAATTAGAAGAATTGCGTTACGAATCTCAAAAATATTTGGATGAGGCGCTACTTAAGTAAATAGATGAACATAATTGTGGACAAATTTTAGAAGAGTGTGAATTTATTGGAAATATAGTATTATTGTTTTTAGTCATGGACAAAAATAATTTGAGAAATTGAAATGAGGAACTAAAGATGGCAAAGATAGAACGAACGAGAAATGCAACAAGGAATATCATTTTTGGTATAATATTAAAGGGATATCAAATTGTAGTTCCATTTTTGATGAGAACTGCAATGATTTATCTCATGGGAGTACAATACCTTGGCTTGAATTCGCTTTTTACATCAATATTACAGGTTTTGAATTTGGCAGAACTTGGTGTTGGTTCTGCTATGATATATAGTATGTATAAGCCAATCGCGGAGGATGATAATTCAACAATATGTGCATTGATGAAACTTTATAGAACCTACTATAGATTAATTGGTTTAGTTATTGCAGTCGTTGGTTGCGTATTAACACCGTTTATTCCTAAATTGATTTCTGGTGATATTCCAAAAGGAATGAATATATATATTCTTTATCTTCTGAATTTAGGTGCAACGGTTCTTTCATATTGGCTCTTTGCATATAAGAATAGTATTTTACAGGCACATCAGAGAACAGATGTTGTAAGTAAAGTAACATTAGTGACAAATACAATTCAGTATGTATTTCAGTTATTTGTTTTAGCGGTTTTTAAAAATTATTATTTATATGTTATCGTTATGCTTGCAGCACAGGCACTTACGAATATTATTACGGCATTGGCAGCAGACAAGTTGTATCCACACTTTAAGCCGAGTGGGGAATTGAGCAAACATGAAGTATCTAAGATAAACCATAGGATTAGAGATTTATTTACCTCTAAGGTTGGTGCTATAATAGTTAATTCTGCAGATACGATAGTTATTTCTGCATTTCTTGGATTGACAGCTTTGGCTATATATCAAAATTACTATTTTATTTTGACAGCTATTATTGGGTTTGTAACAATTATTTTTTCAGCAGTAACAGCTGGAATAGGTAATAGTCTTGTTGTGGAGTCAGAAGAAAAAAATTTTAAGGATTTAAATGTATTTACCTTTATAATTTGTTGGATTGCAGGATTTTGTGCATGCTGCTTTCTGAATTTGTATCAGCCGTTTATGGAAATATGGGTTGGAAAAGATTTAATGCTTAGCTTTTCAATTGTAATATGTTTTGTAATTTATTTTTACGTATATGAAGTGAATCAGCTTTTAAATACTTATAAAGATGCTGGTGGAATTTGGCACACAGATAGATTTAGACCACTTGTTACGGCAATTGCTAATTTTGGTATGAATATAATTATGGTCCAATTTTGGGGATTATATGGAATTATTTTATCAACAGTGCTATCCATGTTTTTGATTGGTATGCCTTGGCTTTTTCATAATTTATTTACTACGATGTTTGAAAAGAAACATATGAAACAATACATATATTCAATAGCTTTTTATGCAATTGTTTCTATTTTTGCGGGAGTAATTTCAGTTGTAATATGTAATTTTATTAATTTTAGTCTTTGGGTTACACTATTGATTAGATTTGTAATTTGTCTCATTGTTCCTAATATTATTTTCTTACTAGTTTATAATAAAAAAGATGAATTTAAGCAAAGTGTATTATTGGTAGATAAAATGACAAAGGGGAAAATTACATTTTTAGGTAAGATTGCAAAAAGTTATTAGGTTTATTTCGAAAGTTGGAGATAGTATAAAAGTATGAAAAATAACAATATGAATTACAAATTAAATTTTTTAAAAGGACTTGCTTGTATGGGAGTGGTTTTTATTCATGTAACATTTCCTGGAATGTTGGGACAAATTATTAAATATGCATCAGCATATGCAGTACCAATATTTTTTATGACAGCAGGATATTATGCTTTGGGGGTGGGCACGGCGACAGTTAAGCGTAGATTAAATAAAATTATAAAGTATTTTATTTATGCATACATATTATTTTTTTGTTTTCAACTTTTAATTGCCATTAAGAATAATACGATGATTGTATGGATTAGTGCAAATTTTAATTGGAAAACATTTATAAAGTACATTTGTTTTTGTACAATAGATTTTGCAGTACCATTGTGGTATTTGATTGCAATGATAGAGTTATATATAATTTGGTATTTTATAGTAAGAAAACAGAGAGAGCAATTAGTACTAAAGTTAATTCCGATTTTATTCATTTTACAGATATTATTGACGTCATATTGTGACACTATGCAACTTGAATGGTTTTGGAAGACAAATGTAATAACAAGAGCATTACCTTGGTTTTTACTAGGATACTATATACGAACAAATGAGGAACTACATTTAAAAAGTATAGATATTTATAAATTGTTAGGAATGGTTATTATAGGATGTATGATTGTTTTAATTCCTATAGTTTTTCATACGTCAATTCAATTTAGTGTATTAGGGTATATTCCATATGCAACTGGAATGTTTATGTTAACGTTAAAAAATTCAAGTCATCATATTTGCAAAGTCATAGAATTTATTGGAGAAAAGTTATCTTTCAATATATATATTTTTCATGTTTTGGTAGCAAGTGCATTAGAAATTTTTTACCGAATAATTTCTAAGAACAATGGAGAAGATATATGGTTGTGGTGCAAGCCAATAAGTACATTGATATGTACGATATTTATATCTTGGGTGATTTATGTTATTTTAAAATATAGACGATGCAATAAAAATTAGAAGAATTATAATTAAATTAGTTGTTTGGTAAGAGTGGAAGGACAAAAGGAGAAAGAATATATGAATACAACATTAATCATCATGGCAGCAGGAATCGGCTCCAGATTTGGAGAAGGAATCAAACAGTTGGCTCAGATGGGACCAAATGGAGAGATTATCATGGATTATTCTATTCATGATGCGAAAGAAGCAGGATTTAATAAAGTAGTCTTTATCATCCGCAAAGACATTTTTAAGGAGTTCGAAGAGATCATTGGAAACAGGATCAAAGAACAGATTGATGTGGAATATGTATTTCAGGAGCTTAATGATCTGCCAGAAGGTTTTGAAGTACCAGAAGGAAGAACAAAACCATGGGGAACAGGACAGGCTGTTTTATGCTGTAAAGATGTTGTGAAAGAATCATTTGTGATCATCAATGCAGATGATTATTATGGAAAAGAAGCATTTGTGAAACTGCATGATTTTCTGGTATCCGGAGAAGATCTTGGAAGAGAGTTCACAATGGGAATGGGTGGATTCATTTTAAAGAACACATTAAGTGATAATGGTGCCGTGACAAGAGGTGTCAGTGTAGTTGATGAGAATGGACTGCTCAGCCAGGTGCATGAAACAACAGGAATCGAAATGGGAGAAGATGGACAGATCAAGTGTGACAACGAAGAAGTACAGGAATGGATCAGTCCGGAAGATAAAGTATCTATGAACATGTGGGCAGGATATCCAGAGTTTTTAGATTTTCTGGCAGAAGATTTCAAGGATTTCTTAGCGAATGTGGAAGAAGGAGATCTAAAGAGCGAATATCTGTTACCGAATATCGTGGATAAATTATTGAAAGAAGAGAGAGCGAACGTGAAGGTGTTGGAGACACAGGATCGTTGGTTTGGAGTTACATATAAAGAAGATAAAGAGACAGTACAGGAAGCTTTTGCGGGATTGATTCGAGATGGGGTTTATGCGGCGAAGCTTTGGGAGTAGAGTTGGAATATAGCCAATGTAATTTGATTTGGAGGAATCGAGTTGTGTTGGCTATTTGTAAAAATGAGGATATACAGAGAGAGGAATATATGATAACGAAAATTTATACAATTTTAAAACATAATCTTGGCACAGTTTGTACAAGTATTATGTTTATATGTGTAATTGTACTTTCCTTAATTACGGTATTTTGGAGTATAGAGAAGAGTAGGAATAAAAAGAAGAATTGTGTTGAAAGTGAATTTTCAAAATTACATCCCAGATTAAATATGATTGTAAGTTGTGATTTAGTAACAATTTTTATAGTTGTAGTATATATAGGATTGAAATATATTTTTAGTAGAATTGTAGAAGCTATAGAATGGCTTAATAATGTGGTATCTAGTCTAGATGCAGTAGTTATTGTAGCACTTATAACTGGAACGGTGTCAATTACAGGAGTTATTATTAGTTCAATAGCAGCAAAAATTATAGATTATAGAAAAAATCGACAAGATTATTTAGCAAGAAAACGAGAGGAACCGTATGGTGAATTCGTAGAAATGATTTATCAAATTCAAAAGAATTCTAAAGGTGAAAATAAATATTCGGAAGAAATGATGGAAAAAGATTTATCAAAATTTTCTAAAAAATTAACACTGTGGGGATCATCTAAGGTTGTAAATTTATGGGTAGAATTTAGAGAAAATGGACAAAATGAAAATAGGGAAAATTTATTTTTACTAGAAGATTTAATGAATGAAATGCGAAAAGACTTAGGAATGAAAAAGGTAAAAAAAGGGAATTTACTTGCATTTTTTATTAATGATATAAAAGACTATATAGAACAGTAAAGTGTGAAAAATATATTGAATTAATTGTTGTATATAATGGATGAAAAAATGGAAAAAGTTATTGAAGAGATGGAGGCAATCATAGAATGACCAAAAGATTTACAATAGGAGAATATACATTTGAGGAGATAACTCCAACATACGATAAGTTTGCGGTTAAATGTATACAAACAAATGACAAAAAAGAAAGTAGTATTAGCTGTGAAGAATCGGCAAACTTATTGGTAGACATATATAAATTTAGTGATCATTAGAAAAATTAAGAAAATATATTAGCTAGGGGATATGATTATTTACATGTATATATTTATAAATGTGGAAATAATATAAGAACGTAGTAGACTTAAGAATGAATTTGATTCAATAATAAGGATAGAATAATGGTACTAAAGAATAAGTTTAAATATAAAAATATAATAGATTTTATAAAAATTGTTGCGTTTATTTTGTTTTGCATATCTATTTATTTGATAATCAGGTGGAGTGATATTCCTGTAATTAATAGTAGATTATTTAACAATAAAGTATTTGTTAATGAGAATGAAATAGATACTATTTTGTTGAGTGTTGTTACTGGATATTTTTCGGGATACCTTGTATATATATTAACGGTTGTTATACCCACAATGGTTAGAAGTAATTTTTTTGCTAAACAAATTGGATTAAAATTAATAGCGGTATGTAATGATTTTATTTATATAATGTTGTTAATGGCAAAAAATGCTGCAGTTACAGAAGAATGGAATAATATTTTAAATAATTATACAGATGAAGAGTGTTTTAATCAACAATATTATAATACAATAAAAAAATTTGATATAACTGCTGTGGCGGATACAATGTTAATGAAAGAAAATGATGAAAATAAAAGAAAAGAATTTGCATGGTATGAATATTTAGAAATTAAAATAAAACATTGGGAAAAAGAAATAGAGGATACAATATTGAGATATCAAGTGTACATGGATGAAGATATAATACAAGTATTGTATGATGTTCTACAAAGTAGATTATTTGAAATGTTTTTAGGGAAAAATATAAGTACTGGAATGAAGTTTCAAGCGGATAATGGATATTGGTATTGTGAAAATATTCCGATAGCGATGTTTTATGATAGTTCTAAAGAACCTAAAACGCCTATTTTTGGGAAGAATGCCAATAGTGATGGCTCTGAAAATTTAAAAGAATGTATAGAGAGTATTTTTAGATTGCGCAAATTTTTGGAAAAATATATAGATGATGAAAGAATCAGAAAAGACTTTTCTTCAAAAAAATTTAAAGATGATAATAAATTAGGCCGTATGGGAACTGCAAGATGTGAAGAAGGAGTAAAAATTAATTTAAAGATAATTTAAGCATTAATAGAAAAAGTTAAGAGAAGATACTTAGACTAATTAATCTTATAGTTGAAAAATTAAGAAGGGAAAATAAAAAATGAATCACTATTACACAGATGAAATAAATACATTAGTACTTGTTTCACTTTTAAAGGAACACAACATTAAAAAAATAATTGCATCTCCAGGAACTACAAATATATCATTTGTTGGTTCTGTGCAATTTGATCCATATTTTGAGGTGTATTCTGCAGTTGATGAGAGAGCAGCAGCTTTTATGGCCTGTGGATTAGCAGAAGAAAGTGGAGAACCTGTAGTTTTAACGTGTACAGGAGCAACAGCATCAAGGAATTATATTCCGGGATTAACAGAAGCATATTATCGTCATTTACCAGTATTAGCAGTAACTTCAACACAACATACAGGAAGAGTTGGAAATTATGTAGCTCAGGTGATTGATAGATCGGAACAATTCCCAGATATGGCAAAAAAGAGTATTCAATTACCAACTGTTTATTCAGAAGAAGATAAACAACATACTATTACAGCAGTAAACGATGCATTGCTTGAGTTAGTGCATGGAAATGCAGGTCCAGTACATATTAATCTTATTACAACATATTCTAATGGTTTTAATACAAAAGAATTACCAAAGTATAGAACGATAAGAAGAGTTGTAGATAAAGATTATCCTGAATTACCGAATGGAAATATTGGAATTTTTGTTGGTGCACATGCGAAGTTTAGTGAAGAGGAAACAGAAGCAATTGATAAATTTTGTGAATCAAATAATGCTGTAGTGATCTGTGATCAAATTAGTAACTATCGTGGGAAATATAGATTCCTTGCTAATTTTGCCAATAGTCAGGAGAAAGATTTAGGAACTAGACGGTTTGACCTGATTATATATATAGGATATATCCATGGTGCTTATATTAATTATGGGGGGAAAGAATCTTGGAGAGTTAATGAAGATGGAGTAATTCGTGATCCACAACGAAATTTAACATATGTGTTTGAAATGTCTGAGATAGATTTCTTTAATCATTATGCAAGTGATAAGAAGAATAATACGATCTTTGAGCATTGTACGAATATTACTGAAAATCTAATGAAAAGAATTCCAGAATTACCATTTTCTAATATGTGGATTGCAGGAGAAACTTCAAAAAAAATACCAGATAATTCTATTTTACATATCAGTATTTTAAATACTTTAAGATCTTGGAATTATTTTGAAACTCCTAAAAATGTATTATGCTATACGAATTCAGGAGGATATGGAATTGATGGATGTCTTTCATCATTCATCGGATCTGCTAAGGTTAATAAAGATATTGAGCATTATATGATTGTAGGTGATTTATCATTCTTCTATGATTTAAATATATTATTTAACGAGTTCCCTTCAAATGTTCATATCATGTTAATCAATAATGGTGTTGGAACAGAATTTAAAAATTATAATCATAGAGCGGCTTACTTTGGAGAAGATGCCAATTCATTTATGGCAGCGAAGGGGCATAATGGTTTTAAAAATCCAGATGTAGTAAAAGGTATATGTTCTAATATTGGAATTAAATATATTTCTGCATCAAATAAAGAAGAGTATCTTTCAAAACAAGAAGAATGGTTACAGAAAACAGAGGAACCTGTATTGCTTGAAATTTTTACTAGTGATAAAGATGAGAGTGATGCATTAAAATTGATGAATACTATTGAAAAAGATATTAACTTAAAACAAAAATTGAAACAGACTCCAATGGGTAAATTTGCAAAGAGAATAATTAAAGGAAGATAGATATGAGTGAAGTTAAATATATTGTGTATTCTTCAGAATTGGAAGAATTGGAATTTATAAAGAAAGAAAAAGATTTGGGAGCAGAATGTGTTCCAGTAATTGATGCAAGATCTGCAGTTTATGTAGCTACAGGGATTTGTGCCCAGAATAATGGGCTAGTGATGGTATGCCTTAATTCTAGTAATGAATCAAGAAGTGCTTTTTCAGGTATGACGGAAGCTTTTTATCGAAAACTACCAATAATTTTGGTTACATTTGGTCAGAAATTAGACTATTCAAGAGAACTTAACGATGTTGTGGTTCAACATTGTGTAGTTTCAGATGTAAATGATATAGAAAAAGTTATAGAAGATCAATATCCTATGCATATAGAAGTGCAAAATAGTGATGTAAGTATTAATAAAGTAGAATGTGATAAGATACAGCAACTTTTAAGCTTGACTTTAGATGATGATAACTATTTGTATATTTCTCAAGGAATTAGAGTAGAAGAGAATTATGATTATAAATGTAAAGTTGTACAGGGTGGAATGCCTAATTGTTATGAAGGGGCAATTGCGAATGTTTTAGGAGCATCGTTGGCAAAGAAAAGAAATAGATATATTGGATTGGTATCAGAAAAAGAGTTTATCCATGATATTAATACATTTGGAAATATTAATGCCAATGATACTAATATGTTTATAGTTATAACAGATAAGAAAAACAACACAATTGTAGAATATGCATCGGCACTGTCTTATGAAACATTCGTTGAACAGAAAGAAAATGTGACATCGGATCAGTTAAAAGAATTTGTGAATAACAAAAAGAAAACAGTTTTTATGCTTTATAAAGAGGATTAGATATGGATATTTTAATATTAGGTGGAACAGGAGCAATGGGAGTTCCACTCGTTAAACTTCTTGCAGAAAAAGAAAATAATTTATATGTAACTACTAGAAGTAAAAGAGAAAATAAAAAGAATATAACGTATTTACAGGGAAATGCGAAAGAAAAAGAATTTTTCGATTCATTTATGAAGAGAAAGTATGATGTTATCGTAGATTTTATGGTATATTCAACAGAAGAATTTAAGAAGAGATTGCCTGTTTTTTTAGATAAAACAGACCAGTATTTTTTCTTTAGCTCATCTAGATGCTATGCGAATTCTCAAACTCCTATTAAAGAAGATTCATTAAGATTGGTGGATGCATGTACAGACGAGGTTTATCTTGCAACAGATGAATATGGGCTAGCGAAAGGAAAAGAAGAAAATCTATTATTTGAATCTGGTAAAAAGAATTGGACAATTATCAGACCATATATTACATATAATTCTTATCGTATTCAGTTAGGTGTTTATGAAAAAGAAAATTGGTTAAAGAGAGCACTTGAAGGACGAACTGTTGTATTTCCAAAAGATATTGCAGAAAAGAGAACATCTTTAACATATGGGCCAGATGTTGCAAATATGTTGGTTAAACTTATTGGAAATGAGAAAGCTTATGGTGAGGCTTTTCATATTACAACAGAAGAGAATCATACATGGGGAGAAATTTTAGAGTTTTATCGTAAGAAAATTAAAGAGAAAACAGGAAAAAAAATAAAAATTAAATATGTGGATGATTCAAAAGGACTTCAAAAAGTTTGGAATCCTTGGCAAATTAGATATGATCGATTATATAATCGAGTATTTGATAATTCAAAAATTGAATCGGTTTGTGGAAAATGTGATTATAAATCCACGTTTGATGGTTTAGGAGAATGTTTGGATGAATTTTTAGAGAATCCTAAATGGCTTTTTGGAAATACACGTTATGAAGCATGGTGTGATAAACAAACAGGAGAAATTACTCCGATTACTCAAATTTCAGGGAAGAAAGATAAATTGAGATATATTAAGTGGCGAGTGTTTGGGGTTAAATAAATGTAACTTAAGAATGCTAGTACTTTACTACAATTATGTAGGAGTGCAATGAGAGCAAAAAGTATAATGGTCTCATAAATTAAGACACTTTTTCGGACAGATCTTAATGAATCTGATATACTTAAATCAATATATAAGAAAGGATTCAGTGTCATGTCCAGAAAAAGAAGAAATTTTAGCGCAAAATTTAAATCAGACCTTGTGATCGAGTTACTCAAAGGAGAAAAAGATCTAAATACCTTAGCAACAGAAAACAATATTCAGCCAAATCTTCTCCGTAACTGGAAAAGAGAATTCTTGAACAATGCTTCTGCTGTGTTTGACGACAAACGTGAGGAAAACCTCAAGGAAAAGCTTGTCGAAGAACGCAAGGAAAAAGCTGAGTATGCAAAAAAGGTTGGTCAGTTAACCATGCAGGTGGACTGGCTCAAAAAAAAATCTGAAGAAATTTGCGGACCTGACTACGAGAGTAAATTTAGTCCGAAACCTTTTGACGACTAAAGAACTTCCTGCTTCTGTTGGTGCCAGCTTACTTGACATCAACCGTACAAGTATTTATTACAAAGGATCTCCAGTATCTGATGATGAACAGGTATGTAAAGAGATAAAGCGCTTACGATTAATTACTGTGTGGGTTAAATTATTAATATATATGAGGAGGATCAGGTGGATATAATGATTAAATTAATATATATGAATAATGTACAAAGAAAGCTAATTAAAGAAATAAAGATAGAGGAATTACAGAATGACATTTATATAAAAACATCAATTCTTAAAATTTTTAAAGATGCTGGTTATCAAAATGCAGTAGATAGAGAAAAATTATTAGTAATTAATCATGATAGGGAAAAATTAAAGCCTTTAGTGAATATATCAGGAGAAAATATAATCATTTGTTATGCAGATATAGTGATTCCTAAAAGTGCAGTAGAGATTGAACGTAAAAATGGAATAATTTATTATTTCCAAACAACAGAAAAATGTCATGAATTTAATCCTCATATACATGCTAAATATCAAGGAGAAAAAGTGAGTGTGTATTTAAAAACTTTAAAGATTGATGGAAAAATGAAAAATAAAAAGAAACTAAAAGAAATAGTAGGATATGTTATGAAACATAGAGAAGAATTATTGGAAAAATGGAAAAAGTATTGTGTGAGATAATTTTAATTTAGTGAGAGTAAGATGATTTTTGAATATTTAATACAAAATAAAGATTGGATTTTTAGTGGTATTGGTATTACTATAGGTGGTATTATTGTTAAAAGTATATGTAATCAATTTCGAAAAAATAGAGATGAAAAAAAAGATAATATAACTCCTAATAAAATTCAAGATATAAAAGGAAATAACAATATAAGTAAACGGTAAATCAGTGTTCTCTACAAAATCCTAAAGTAATCTGAGATAATTAACTCAAGATTTTAAACAGTGTCAAAAATGTTAAGCCTTAACTTTTTTGACTTGTAAAAAAGTTTGAGTCTTAACATTCTTGATTTTTTTAGGAGGCGATATAGTTTATGTCAAAAACAACTTTAGTCACGCAACAGGTTCAATTGCAGGAATGGTTGGAGATTCTGCCTCGCGAGAGCCATCATTCCGGTGTTGAGTGAGCCGGTATTCCGGCTAACATTAATCCACTTTGATTTTGCTTAGGTGCTATTTATGAGAGTGGACATATCTTGTCAAGCCCTTGCCGCCACAGCGGTGCGATAGTAGGCTTTATAAGATGTGTTCAATCTCATACCCTAGCTGTAGAAAAAACAATTGTAAATGAAGTGGCTCACTTTACACCGGACAGATGGATCAATTAGCACCAGATTATTCAATGGTTTCATATGATGCAGGAATCCAAAGGACGACCTCAACAGATCCCTCTGGATGAATGGTGTAAAGAGAATTATGGGATTTCTGC
>CAKPKI010000011.1 GCA_934167135.1 uncultured Clostridia bacterium | reverse complement strand
GAAGAGGTAAAAAGATTAGCGGAAATTAGATTGATGTCTAAATTAGAGGAAAAGTCAGCACTTGATTGGGCTAGAGAAGATGGAATTAAACAGGGAAAAGAGATTGGCAGAGAGGAAGGCCGAGAAGAGGGACGAGAACAAGAAAAAAGAGAAACAACGAACAAATTAAAAGAAATAGCAAAAAAGTTAAAAGAGCAAAAAATGTCAACAAAACAGATAGCAGAAATAACAGGATTAAGTGAGGAAGAAATAGAAAAAATAAAATAGTAGAATAATACAAAATAAAAACAAACAAGTCTAACTTTATAAGTTAGGCTTATTTGCTACCCAAAACAACATCAAAATTTTTAGTAATATAGCCACGACTAATATTAACAGATATAGTATCACCAGGAGATTTAGAATAAATATATTCTCTTAACTCAATCATAGAATTAATTTGTTTACCATCAATAGAAGTTATAATATCACCAACCTTAATATCATTAGAAATAGCAGGACTATCATCTGATATTAAAACAACATAGATACCAGAAGAAAAATTCGAACTAGAAGCAATATAAGGTATAACTTCTTTATCATAAGCATAAATGCCAAGATAAGCCTCATCAAATTTATTTTCATTAACAAATTTATCAATAACAGGTTTTATAACGCTAGCTGGAACAGCACAGCCAATCCCTTCAGCAGTTGTAATTTTTACAGTATTAACACCAATAACATATCCAGAAGTAGAAAGCAAAGGTCCACCACTATTACCAGGATTAATAGAGGCATCTGTTTGAATTAAATCAGTCATATATGAAACAGAATTATTTTCTTCAATTTTAATAGTCCTATTTGTAGCACTTACAATTCCAGAAGTAATAGTCTTTCTAAATTCATATCCAATAGGATTGCCGATGGCATAAACAGTTTCACCTGGTCTTATAGAAGAATAATCACCTATTGTAGCATAAGGTAAATTCGATGCATTAATTTTTGTAATAGACAAATCTAAATCTGGATCACACCAGACAACAGAACCTTCATAAGTGTAGCCATTTTCTAAAGTAATATAGCAAGTTGTTAATTTTTCACCAGTAACATGACAGTTACTTAAAATGTAACCATTGCTAGAAACAATAATACCTGTTCCCATACCGAGTTCATTTATATTATTTTTCGAAGAAAAAATTGAATTTGAGCGTGTCTTAATTTTAGAAATACCTACAACACTTTGAGATGCTTTTTCTAACATATCTGCAATCGATTCGCTATTTTGCATAACATTTTCCACAGTTTGTAAAGGAACTGTGGATTCTACCTTTTTAGATTCGTATTTTGGAGTAATATCTATCTGATTATAAGTAGAGTAAAAATAATAAATCACAGTAGTAAAAAAACAAATAGATACAAGTAGAATTAGTATATTTTTTATTTTTTTCATAATAACATCACCTAAAAATCTTTTAATATAAGTATGAGTGAATTTTACGAAAATAATTCAATTCTTAGTAAAATTCCATAGAATTTCTAAAATTTTTCTTATTTGTTCTTTGTTCTGCACATTCGTCACTTCATTCAAAGCTTATATTTCAAGGATTTCTTTTGAAAATTTTATCAAAAGAATTATCTGTTAACAGGAATTTGACAAAATTTGTTGAAAAATTTGCAAAATTTGTCAAATAATGCTACAATAAGAGAGTATGAAGTATACGCAAGTATATAATTATAAAAAAAGGATGTAGGAAAATGGGGAATTTAACAAATGCTCAAAAATCAATATGGGCAACAGAACAGTATTACATGGGAAGCAGTGTAAATAATATATGTGGAACTGCTTTAATCCAAGAAAAAGTTGACTTTGAAAAACTAAAAGAGTCAATAGAAATCGTATGCCAAAAACACGACAACTTTTGGCTAGAATTCAAAATTGAAGGAGGAAAAGTAAAACAAGTGCTATCTAAAAGGGAACACATAAAGATAGACACTATTAATATTGACGACCCAAGAAACTTAGAAAAAGAAAGGGAAAAAATAGTAAGGACAACATTTAAATTAGAAAATTCAAAATTATTTAACTTTTATATCTTTAAATTTACAGATGGTAAAGGGGCATTTATGCTCAACATACACCATTTAATTTCAGACGCGTGGACACTTGCACTCATTTGCAACGAAATTATAAAAACATATTCATCTTTAAAGCAAAAACAAGAAATAGAAACAAAGGCTATATATTCATATATGGACTATATTAAATCAGAAAAAGAATATCAAAAAAGCGAAAAATTCAATAAAGACAGACAATATTGGAAAAATAAATTTAAAATCATACCAGAAGTTGCATCAATACCAGGAAGTAAAAAAGAAAACATAGACACAAACAATCCGAACGGAAGAAGAAAACAATACGAATTAGAAGAAAAAGATGTCATAAAAATAAGAGAATATTGTAAACAAAACAAAATATCATTATATAACTTTTTTATGGCAATATACTCAATATACATAGGAGAAATCTCAAATTTAGATGAATTTGTTATAGGAACACCAATATTAAATAGAACTAATTTCAAAGAAAAAAATGCAGCCGGAATGTTTATAAATATGGCACCATTTAAAATTAATATTAACGAAAAACAAACTTTTAAAGAATTTGTAAAAAACATAGCAATAGATTCTATGGAAATGTTAAAACATCAAAAATACTCATATCAATGTTTACTAGAAGAATTAAGAAAAAGAGATAGAAATATTCCAAATTTATACAATATATTACTATCATATCAAATAACAAATGCTAGGCAAGAAGCAGAATGCATACCATATGAAACAGAATGGACATTTAATGGATGTTGTGCAGAAAATATAGACATACAAATATATGATTTAAATGATACAGGAAAGCTAAACATTGCATATGATTATAAAACAAACATATATCATACAAAAGACATTGAAGAAGTACATAGCAGAATTTTAAACATTATAAAACAAGTTTTATGTAATGAAAATATTATATTAAATGACATTGATATTATCACACAAGAAGAAAAGCAAGAAATTCTAATAGAATTTAATAAAACTGAACTAAAATATGATAAAAACATCTCATTTGTAGAATATTTTGAGCAACAGGTAGAAAAAACACCAGAAAATATAGCAATTGTATTTGAAAACAAAAAAATAACATATAGAGAACTAAACGAAAAAGCAAACAGCTTAGCATACTATTTAAGAGAAAATGGAATAACTAATAATACAATAGTAGGAATATTACAAGAACGTTCATATAACATAATGGTATCAATGATAGCAGTATTAAAAGTAGGAGGAAGTTATATTCCAATAGCACCAGACTATCCAGAAGAAAGAATAGAATATATGTTAAAAGATAGTGATGTAAAAGTATTATTAACAAATGGAAAACCAAAAATAGAAACAGACAAAAAAATTATAGACATAAATAATAAAGAAATATATATTAAACACAAAGAAAACTTAGAAAATATAAGTAAACCAGAAGATTTATCATACTTAATATATACATCAGGTTCAACAGGAACGCCTAAAGGAGTAATGTTAAAACAACAAAATTTAAGCAATTTTTATAATTCAATGAAAAATACAATAGATTACCTAAAAGATGGAGAACAACATAAAATTATATCAATAACAACAGTTTCATTTGACATTTTTGTATTTGAAACACTAATATCATTAGCAAGTGGATTAACATTATATATGACAAACGAAAATGAACAAAAAATCACATCAGATATAGAAAGAATAATAAAAAGAAACCAAATAGAAATAATGCAAACAACACCATCAGTAATGAGATTTCATTTAGAAAATATAAGTAATACTAATAATATAAAAAGTTTAAAATATATAATGCTTGCTGGAGAACCATTATCAAAATCATTAGTAAATAAAATTAAAGACATGATACCAGGAGTTACTATTTATAATGGATATGGTCCATCTGAAACAACTATATTTTCTACAGTTGCAAATGTAACAAATCAAAATAATATAACGATAGGAAAGCCAATTCATAATACACAAATATACATATTAAACAAAAATGGTAAAGTTATGCCACAAGGAACAATTGGAGAAATGTTTATAGCTGGTGATGGAGTTGGAAAAGGATATATAAATAAAGAAACTCAAACAAAAGAAAACTTTATACAAAATCCATTTATAAAAGAAAAAATAATGTACAAAGTAGGAGATTTAGGTACATTCAACAGTAATGGCGAAATAACATGTTATGGTAGAATAGATAATCAAGTAAAAATCAGAGGGTTAAGAATAGAACTAACAGAAATAGAAAAGCAAATGCAAGCAATATATAATATACATGCTTGTGTAGTAGCAAAAAAACAAATTAATAATAAAGCAGTATTATGTGCATATTATGTTGAAAATGGACCAGTTGATAAAAATGCATTAAGAATAGCATTACATACAAAACTTCCAGAATATATGGTGCCACAGCACTTTGTAAAACTAGAAAAAATACCACATACACCAAACGGAAAAATAGATAGAAGAGCATTACCAACACCAGATTTAAAGGAATCAGAAATAATTATTGTAAAACCAAGAAACGATATTGATAGAAAGCTTGTAAGAATAATGGAAAGAATGCTACATATATCAAAAGTAAGTATAGAAGATACATTGTTAGACTTAGGGGGAGATTCACTAACAGCAATTACATTATCAACAAAAATATTATCTACCTTTGATGTTCAAATAAATATAAAAGATATATTATCAAATTATACAATAAAAGATATGTCTGATTATATTCAAAAAAATCAAACAAGTGATGCAAAAAAAATAAAAATAGAAAGAATAGAAGAACAAGAAACATATCCATTATCTTCTGCACAAAAAAGAATATATTATAATGCAAAAATGATAGGCAATGATAATATAGTTTATAATATGCCAGGAGGAATAATTGCTGATGAGGTATTAGATATTGAGAAAATCAAGCAAGTATTTAACAAAATAATACAAAGACATGAAATTCTTAGAACAAAGTTAGTATTAAAAAATGATGAAATAGTACAAAAAGTATGTAAAGATGTAGAATTTGAAATACCTGTTTATTATAATACTAAAGAAGAAATACCTCAAATATTAAAGCGTTTTTCAAAACCTTTCAAATTAGAAGATGAGATATTAATAAGAGCAGAAGTACACTATATTGACCAGAAAAATACAATGTTATTAGTAGATTCACATCATGTTATTATGGATGGAATGTCATTAAACAATTTAATAATAGAATTTAATAGATTATATAATGGGGAAGAATTAAAAAGATTGCCAATTCAATATAGAGATTATTCAGTATGGGAAAATAAATATAATTCAAGTGAAGCAGTCCTTAAAAATGAAGAATATTGGGTTAACAAATTTAAAGAATGTGAATTTGGACAATTAAATTTACCATATGATTACAAACTTTCTGCAAATAGAAGTTATGAAGGAAACAGAATAATAAATGTTATAAATGAAAAGCAATTTAGAAAAATGGAAAGATATGCAAAAAAAATAGGTGCATCACCATATATGTTATTCATAACAGCTTTTTTTATATTATTATATAAATATACAGGACAAGATGACATCATTTTAGGAAGTCCGATAGCAAATAGAGATAGAAATGAAACAAAAAGAATGATGGGAATGCTTGTAAACAACATTGTTATAAGAGGAAAAATTGATGAGGAAACAACATTTAAAGAATTTTTAGACCAAATAAAAGAGCAAATATTAAATGACTTATCATATCAACCATATCCATTTGATATGTTGGTAAAAAAACTTGGAGTAAAAACAGATAATTCAAGAAATCCATTATTTGATGTAATGTTTACATATCAAAATAAAGAAGAAAATATTGTAAAATTGAACGAAAAAGATATAAGCATTTTAGAAATAAATAATAATATTTCTAAATTCAATCTATCTTTAGAAATAAAGCCTAAAACACATACAATAAATATAGAATATTGTACTGGACTATTTAAAAAAGAAACAATAAACAACTTTTTTGAACATTATATGTATATATTAGAACAAATAATTAAAGATAGTGATGTTTCAATTAAAGATATAAATATAATAACAGAAAAAGAAGATAAATTATTAGCAAAATTTAATAAAACAGATGGCAAAATAAATAATGACACAACAGCAAACATAATTGAGAAACAGGCTAAAAAATATCCAAATAATATAGCAGTTATATGTGAAGATAAACAAATAACTTATAAAGAATTAGATAAAAAAGCAAATTGTTTAGCAAACCATTTGATAAAAAATGGAATAAAAAACAATGATATAGTATGTATTATGACAAATAGATCAATAGAAACAATAGTAGCAATGTATGCAATATTAAAAGCTGGTGGGGCATTTTTAAATATAGACCCAACATATCCATTAGATAGAACAAAATATTATATAGAAAGTAGTAAATCACAATATGTTTTAACACAAAGAGAATTAAAAGATAGAGTAAAAGAAATTCCAAATTGTATAGAAATAGATTTAGATAGTGAAATATATAATGGAAATTCTAAAAAACCGAATGTAAAAATAAAAAAGGAAGACCTATCATACCTAATATATACATCAGGTTCAACAGGAATTCCAAAAGGTGTAATGTTAAATCAAGTGGGTTTAGCAAATATGTCTAAAGCTATGACAAAGGCACTAGACTATTTACATGATGGAAAAATTCACACACTATTGTCAGTAACATCAACACCATTTGACATATTTGTTTACGAAATTATAGTATCATTAACACATGGGCAAAGGATAGTAATGGCCAATAATGCAGAACACAGAAATCCACAATTACTGGAAAAACTGATGGAAAAATATAATACAGATGTTATGACAGTAACACCAAGCCTAATGAAAATAATTTATGATAATAGAAGTGAAAACAGTCCTTTAAAATTAGTAAAAAATATGGTATTTGGAGGAGAACCACTACCAGAAAAATTTGTAAAAGACTTAAAGGCATTATCAGATGACATAACAGTATTTAACATATATGGACCAAGTGAAATAACAGTATTATCAAATGTACAAAATCTAAATGGAGAAACAGAAATTACAACAGGACCACCAATTATGAATACACAAATACATATATTAGATAAAAACATGAAAAGAGTTCCGATAGGAGTAGTAGGGGAAATTTATATATCAGGAATACAAGTAGGAGAAGGATATTTAGGAAAGCCAGAATTAACAAGAGAAAAATTTCTTCAAAATAAATTTGGAGAAGGAAAAATGTATAGATCAGGAGATATTGGAAGATGGACATTTGATGGAAAAATTCAATGTCTTGGAAGAATAGATAATCAAATAAAATTACGCGGATTAAGAATAGAACTTGGTGAAATAGAAAGCAAAATGGAGCAATATCCAGGAGTATCAGCATCAATTGTAAATAAAGTAACAATAAATGAAAAAGATGCACTATGTGGATATTATGTTACAGATGGAACAATTGATGTTACAGAAACAGAGATAAAAAGTTATTTGAAAAAATATTTACCACAATATATGGTTCCAAGTTATATTGTACATTTAGAAAAAATGCCATATACAATTAACAGAAAAATAGATAGAAAAGCACTACCAATGCCGAAATTAGAAGAAGATGATTTTAAGGAAGAAAATCCAGATAAATTTGGTACAGACGAATTAAAATTATTACAAATTTGGAAAAATATTTTACATTTAAAAAGAATTTCATTAGATGATAATTTCTTTGATATTGGAGGAGATTCAATTTCTGCAATAAAAATGCAAATTGAATCATTAAAATATGATTTTAATTTTGAATATGCAGATATATTCAAATATCCTACAATAAGGCAATTGGCTGGGAAGAGAAATGCCGAAAAAATAGAAGATATAACAAAATATGATTATTCAAGAATAGATAAAGTATTGCAAAGAAATAAAATAGAAAATATTTCTACAGTAAAAAAATGCAAAGTAGGAAACATCTTATTAATAGGAGGCACAGGATATTTAGGTGTTCATATATTAGATGAATTTCTAAAAACACATAAAGGAATAGCATATTGTTTGGTAAGAAGGAAAAATAGTGAAGAACCATTAGCAAGATTAAAACAAAAAATTGTATTTTATTTTGGAAATGATTATTTTGAAAAATATGAAAAAAGAATACAAGTAATAGAAGGAGATATAATATACAAAAATATGGATTTATCTCCAAAAGATTATGAATTATTAAAAGCTTCTATCTCTACAGTAATAAATGCAGGAGCATTAGTAAAACATTTTGGAACACCAGAATTATTTAATAAAATTAATGTAAAGGGTACTCAAAATGTAGTAGATTTTTGTAAAAAATCAGAAAAAAGATTAATACATATTTCAACAATAAGTGTTTCTGGAAATGGAGAAAAAGAAGAAAATATAGAAGAAACAAAAGAAAATCTAAAAAACAAAAAGATATTTAAAGAAGATACTTTATATATTAAACAAAATGTATCAGGAATATATACAATAACAAAATATAAAGCTGAAATGATAGTTTTAAAAGCCATAGAAGAAGGATTAAATGCTCAAATATTAAGAATGGGAAATATTACAAATAGATACAGTGACGGAGTATTCCAACAAAATGTTGAAGAAAATGCATTTGCAAAAAGACTAAAATCATTTATAGAACTAGGAATATTTCCAGAATATTTATTGGCACATGCAATAGAATTAGGACCTGTTGATTTAAGTGCAGAAGCGGTAATAAGAATACTTGAACATAATAGTATTTGTAATGTGTTCCATATATATAACCACAAATTATTATCAATAAAATTATTAGTAAATACATTAAATGAATTAGGGATTGATATTAAAGGAGTAGATAATAAAACAATGTCAGATAAATTAGTAGAAATTTTAAATGATGACTTTAAAAAAGAAATATTATCTGGTATAATACATGATATTGACTCCAAAAAGCAATTAATATATACTTCTAATGTAAAAATTGATTACGAATTTTCAGAAAAATATTTTGAAAAAATAGGATTCGAATGGAAAGAAATAGACAAAGAATATATACTTAAATATATGGAGTATTTTAAAAGAATTGGATTTATAGAATACTAAAGGAGAAAGAAAAATGGTAGTTATAGATACAGAATTTATATTTTTAGTAATATCAACATTATCAATAATATTGTTGATAGGTAATATTTTAGGAAAAAAACCTGTTTCACAACTGCAAAATGCATTTGCAACAGTTTTGATAACAGTATTAGTTATAAGTGTAGGAGTAATTACACAATTAGTATGTACAAGTTTTTTTAATATAGAACCAATATATTTCGAAAATTTTATATATATAGGAACTTGTTTTCTGCCTGTGGCATTATTCTTTGTGGCAATTATATTTAAAAATACAAAAATAAGATTTAAAAAAAGATATTTATTATTATTTATAGTACCATTTTTAACATTGTTAATATTATATACTAATCAATATCATCATTTATTTTATAAAGTATATTCTTCAAATTTAAATGAGATGGTATATGGACCATATTTTTATATTCATTCAATATATACATATGGATTACTATTGATAAGTATTGGAATAATGGTAAATGCCTCTCAAAAAAATTCGGGAGCATTTTCTAAACAAACAATATTAATAATTGTAGGAACAATATTCCCAATATTGGTGAATTTGCTTGGAACATTTAAAATATATAATATGAATGTATGTTTAACACCAATAAGTTTTTCAATAGCAGTAATATTTTATACATTTGCTATATTGAAATTCAATTTTCTAAGAATAGCACCAATAGCATTACAGAAAATAGTTGATAGAATATCAGATGGTTATGTAGTAATTGATGAAAATAATACAATTACAGATTTTAATAGAACATTTTTAGAGATATTTAAATTAAAGCAAAATGAATTAAGAAGTAGAAATTTTATAAAATTTTTAGAAGATAGACAAGTAAGTGAAAAATCAGTTGAAAGAATAAGTAAAGCAATTCAAAAATCCAATAAAACAAATAAAACAATAGCATTTGAACAACATTTTTCAAAAATAAAAAAATATTTTAAAATAGAAATAACAACAATAAAATCAGATAATACATTTTTAGGAACACTATTTTTATTAAAAGATATAACACAACATAAAGAAGATATGGAAACTATAAAAAATAATCAAGATATATTAATGGAAAGAGAACGTTTAGCTGGACTTGGACAATTAATAGGAGGAATAGCACATAATTTAAAAACTCCAATAATGTCAATTGCAGGTGCAGTACAAGGATTAGATAATTTAATAAATGAATATGATGAATCAATAGATGACCCACTTGTTAATTCACAAGATCATCATGATATTGCAAAAGATATGAAGGAATGGATTCCAAAAATAAGGGCTCACTTAGAGTATATGTCAGATATTATAACAACTGTAAAAGGACAAGCTGTTGCATCACTGTCTAGTGATGATTCTGAAGAATTTACAATTGAAGAACTTATAAAAAGAGTTAATATTTTGATGAAACATGAATTGAAGAATGCATATATATATATGAATATAGTGATGAAAGCTGATGAAAATCAAGTATTAAATGGTAATGTAAATAGCCTTGTACAAGTAGTTAATAATATGATTTCAAATGCTATACAAGCATATGAGGGTAAACATGACCAAAATATAGAGTTAAAAGTAAGTAAAAAAGAGAATGATATAGTGTTTTCAATAACTGATTTTGCGGGTGGTTTACCAAAAGAGGTTCAGGAAAGATTGTTTAAAGAAATGGTAACTACGAAAGGAAAAAATGGTACAGGATTGGGCTTGTATATGTCATATTCCAATATAAAGGCTCATTTTGGTGGAGATATTACATATGTTACAGAAGAGGGAAAGGGCACTACATTTAATATTATAATACCAGTAAAAAGTAAATAAAAAACAGGATTTCTTTTAAAGAAATCCTGTTACTGGTTTATTTTAAATTAATACAAAGAACTCCTTGAAAATTTTATCAAAATTATTATCTAGTAACGGAAATTTTAAAAAAATATAGTAGTTATTGAAAAATAGGATCGAATCTTGTATAATGATATTAAGAATGAAAAGGTGATAGTTTATGAAGAAAAAAGAGTTATTGTATAAAATATTAAGAACAATGTTTATAAAAATCTTTTTTATATATTACAATCCTACAATAGTAAATAAGGAATATATACCTAAAAAAGGTCCAGCGGTTATAGCAGGAAATCATAAACATGCATTAGATCCTATATTAGTAGATGCATGTACGAAAAGAGTAGTTCATACATTGGCAAAAAAAGATTTGTATGATGGAAAATTTGGATGTTTTTTTCGTGCTATAGGTACAATACCAGTAGATTTGCATGCAAAACACAATAAGGAAGCATTAATAACTGCAATAGAATATTTAAAAAATGATTCTTTAATAAATGTATCTCCAGAGGCCAAAAGAAATTATACAGAAGAAATACTATTACCATTTAAGGTAGGAGCAGTAGTAATGGCACAGAAAACAAATTGTAAGATAATCCCATATTCAATAACAGGAGATTATAAATTCAGAAGTAAGAACTTGAAAATAACATTTGGAAAACCATTAGATGTATATGGAATGGAAGTTGAAGAGGCAAATGAATTGTTATTTCAACAAGTAAAAAAAATGATAATTGATTCAAAAGAGTAGGGAGTAAATATGGAAAATAATAAAATAAAAACACCTTGGTATGGATTTTATGATGGAGTTAAACCTCATTTAAAATATCCAGAAAATTCTTTATATAATATGCTAGAAAAATCAATGAAAGGTCGAGAAAATTATATTAGTTATAATTATTATGGTACGAAAAAAACATATAAAGAATTTATTACACAAATAGATAAATGTGCAAGAGCTTTAAAAAGTCTTGGAATTAAAAAAAATGAAAGAGTTAGTATATGTATGCCAAATACTCCAGAAGCAATAATTGCATTTTATGCTATAAACAAAATTGGTGCAGTTGCTAACATGATTCATCCATTGTCAGCAGAAAATGAAATTAAAAACTTTTTGAATATTTCAAAAAGTTTTTATGTGATAACGATAGATATTGCATTCAATAAGATAAATCATATTGCAAAAGATACAAAATTAAAGAAGTGTATAGTTGTATCAGTGAAAGATTCAATGCCGTTTTACCTAAAAATAGGATACCAATTAACAAAGGGAAGAAAAATAAAATTAGAAAAGAGTAATCTTAATTTATCTTGGAATAAGTTTATTAAATTAAGTGAAAATTATCATAAAAAGATAGAAAGTGATTTTAAAGGAAAAGATATTGCTGTAATATTATATAGTGGAGGAACAACTGGTAGTCCTAAAGGGATAGAATTAACTAATTTAAATTTTAATGCTTTGGCGATGCAAAGTTATGAAGCATGTCAATGTTTGAAAGAAAAAGATAGAGGATTAGCAATAATGCCAATATTTCACGGATTTGGTCTCGGGATTTGCATACATACAGTACAGTATTTTGGAGGAACCAGTATATTATTACCACAATTTAGTGCTAAAACATTTGATAAAATATTAAAAAAATATAAACCTAATATTATAGCTGGAGTTCCTACTTTATATGAAGCCCTATTAAGAAATAGAAGATTGAATGGATATGATTTGTCATTTATAAAATGTGCGATATCAGGAGGAGATTCCCTTTCTATTAATTTGAAAAAAAAGATTGATAAATTTTTGAAAGAACATGGTGCAAATATTCAAATAAGAGAAGGATATGGATTGACAGAGTGTGTTACAGGAAGTTGTCTAACACCAATGAATTATTATAGAGAGGGAAGCATAGGAATTCCATATCCGGATACATATTATAAAATTGTTAAACCAAACACAGAAGAAGAATTATCATTTGAAAAAGAAGGAGAGATTTTGATTAGTGGTCCATCTGTTATGAAAGGATATTTGAATGATGAAGAAGAAACTAAACGAGTTTTAAAAAAACATAAAGATGGTCTAACTTGGTTATATACAGGAGATTTAGGGTATATGGATAAAGATGGTTTTATACATTTTAAACAAAGATTAAAAAGAGTTATTATGAGTTCTGGATATTGTCTATATCCACAATATATAGAAAACATTATAGATTCACATCCAAAAGTTCTTATGTCTTGTGTGATAGGGATAAATCATCCATATAAAGTACAAGTGGCAAAAGCGTTTATTGTATTAAAAAACGAATATACATCAAATGATGATATTTTAAACGAAATAAAAGAACACTGTGAAAAGAATTTGGCACGATATTCTTGGCCGAGTGAATATGAATTTAGAGAGGAACTACCAAAAACATTAATTGGAAAAATAGCATATTCAAAGCTTGAAAATGAGGAAAGGGAAAAAGATGAAAATAGATAAATTAAAAATTCTTCTTATTCATCCAGAAATTTCAAGAACTAAATATAATTTTGTTGGAATAATTGAAAATGAATGTTTAGAGCTTGAATATATTTCAGCTATCTTAAAAGAAAAAGGACATAATGTAGAAATATATGATGGACAAGTAGAAAATAAAACAGTAAAAATTAAAATAAAAGAATTCAAACCTAATATTGTATATGTATGTGGTAGAACAAGACAAGAGAATTTTATATTGGAATATTGCGAAGAAGCAAAAAGATATAATAAAGAAATAATAACAATAATAGGTGGACTACATGCACAATTATGTTATAAAAGAATGTATAGAAATTATGTGGATTATATTTTAACAACATTTGATGTATATAAAATATTAGATATAATAAATTATCATTTTAGTGATAAGGAAGTTGACTTAAATAGTATAGATGGTATTTGTTATAAAAAAGAAAATTCTTGGGTAAAAAATAAACAATGTTCTTTTGATATTAATAAATTACCTTTGCCAGATAGGACATATTTTTATGAACATCCTAGAAATTATAGATATTTGGAGTTAGAACATTCGGCTTGGGTAAGAACAGCATATTGTTGTCCATATCATTGTAAATTTTGTCACAGAAATAAAATGAATATGGGACAATATGTGTTTAGAAATATTGAACAAGTAGTAGAAGAAATTGAAAATATTAAAGCAGATAATATATATATTGTAGATGATGATTTTTTATTTAACAAAGAAAGACTATACGAGTTTGTTAAATTAATAAAAGAAAAAAATATTAAAAAGAAATATATTTGTTATGGAAGATCTGATTTTATTGCCCAAAATGAAGAACTTATGTCTAAATTAAAAGAGATTGGATTGTACTATGTTTTAGTTGGATTGGAGGCAATAAATGATAATAAACTTTTAGATTATGATAAAAAATCTAATGTTAACAATAATATAAAAAGTATTGATATTTGTAATAAATTGGGTATTAATATTATGGGGATGTTTATTGTGGATTTAGATTATACTCCAAAAGATTTTAAAACTCTATATACGTGGATAAAAGAGCATAAGATAAAACATATTGCAATATCCATATTTACACCAGAAATGGGAATGGAAATATATGAAAAGTATAAAGATAAGCTAATTACAAATAATCCATCACATTGGGATTATTTACATGTGGTTGCTAAACCAAGCAAAATAAGTGTAAAAAAGTATTATTTTAATTATTATAAGCTAGTAATTAGACTATTTTTAAAAGCAAAGAGAGAAGGAGTATACGATTTTATAGATTATGGTGATTATATATGGTCATTTGTTAAGAATATTCTGAAAAATAAAAGGAGCAATGATGATGAGTAGAAAAGAAGAGAATGTAAATAATGTAAAAAAAATAATTCCAAGTAAATTAGAAACTGGATTTCAACAATTGTTGTATAGGACAATTGGCAAACATATTCCTCTAAACATTACACCGAATCAAATAACATTGATTGGAGCAATAGGAGGTCTAATTGGAATTATATGTGCATTTTTTTCAAAATTGAATCCATTGTTATTAATAGGAACTATATTTGGACTTTTGTGTCATTTGATTTGTGATGATTTAGATGGATATATTGCTAGGATAAGAAATATGACATCAAAGGCGGGTGGTTATTTTGATTTACTAACAGATATATTACATATAACATATTTAATAATAGCACTTGCATTTGCGGGATTTGTAAGTTTTGAATTATCCATATTTTTAGTGCCAGTATATGCTTTAATTATTTTTACTGCAATGAATTATATGTTATATTTAAAGGAATTTTTATTCCCAAGATTAGGTCCAATTGAAACACATTTGTTTTTTATAGTATTGTGTATTGGAAGTATGATATTTGGAAAAAAAGATATTATATTCGTACTAGGATTTGGAATGAAATTTGCAGATATTGTATTTATACTAGGTGGATTACCAATGTATTATGAAATGATTAGATTACAAATTCAATTATTCAGAAGGTTAAGTATACAAGATAAAAAAGGAAATTAATATGGAAAATAACGAATATATATATATTATTTTAATTAAAGCATTAACAGGACTTGGGAAAATTGTTAGAAAGATAGATGGTTATGAGTATACTCATGTAGCTATGTCATATGATGACAAATTGAATGATTTTATAACTTTTTCAAGAAGAAAACACTATTTGCCATTTGATGCGGGGTTTATGCATGAAAAAAAAGAACATTATGCATTTGGAAATAATAAAAATATTAAAGTAAAGGTTTTTAAAATCCCAGTATCAGAATCAAATATTAGAATAATAAAAAATTATGTAAAAAAAATAGAAAATAATAATGATGAATATATTTTTAACTTATACTCAATGATTACAATGCCTATATTCCACGGAATTAAAATATATAAGACACATAATTGCATGTCATTTGTAAGCAAAATAATTAAATTGAGTAACACAATTGAAATGAAAAAAGATTATTATAAATATAATATTAAAGAAATTGATAAATTATTGGAAGAATATGTAATAAAAGAGTGCTATTTGGAAAAAAAATATGATGATGAAATTTATATGAAAAAATATGGAATAATACCAAACTTGAGGAGTTTTTTTTTACTTAATGGAAAACTCTTATATAGAATTATATTTAAAAGGAATGATAGATATGAATAATATGCCAGAAATAAGAAGAAATAAATTAAAGAAACTACTTGTTAACAAAGATTATATTAGAGTAATGGAAGCATCAAATGGATTAACTGGTTTAATTGTGGAAAAGACAAAAGTAAATGATAAAGAATATGATGCACTTTGGATAAGCTCTTTATGTGACTCTACATTGAAGGGAAAACCAGACAATGAAGTTGTCGACTTTACAAGTAGAGTAAACACAATAAATGAAATAATGGAAGTAACTACTAAACCAATTATAGTTGATGGAGATACAGGAGGAAAGATAGAACATTTTGTAAATCACATTAAAACACTTGAAAGAATGGGAGTTTCTGCAATCATTATTGAAGATAAGACTGGATTAAAGCAAAATTCTATACTTGGAAATAAAGTGCAGCAAGTTTTAGAAGATAAAAATAGGTTTGCTGAAAAAATAAAAAAAGGTAAAGAAGCATTGGTATCAAAAGATTTTATGATATTTGCGAGAATTGAGAGTTTTATTGCAGATAAAGACCTAAATGATGCAATGCAAAGAGCAGAAACATACATTCAAGCGGGTGCAGATGGAATTATGATTCATAGTTATAAAAAAGATGGAAACGAAATTGTAGAATTTTTAAAGGTATTTAAACAAAAATATCCAGATATAATTACAATAGTGGTTCCAACTACTTATTCTCATTTTAAAGAAGTAGAACTATATAATAGAGGAGCCAATGTAATAATATATGCTAATCAATTATTAAGAAGTGCATATCCTGCAATGATAAAAACTGCTCGAAAGATACTGGAAGATGAAAGAAGTTTTGAAGCATGTAATAAATATTGCATGTCAATGAAAGAAATTTTAGAACTAATAGGAGATAATCATGATTGATCCAAAAAAATTTTATAACAGCTTAATTAAAAATAACTTTGATTTTTTTACAGGTGTTCCAGATTCACTGTTAAAAGAATTTTGTTTATGTATTAAAGATTTAACTGAAAAGAATAAAAATATTATATCTGCAAATGAAGGGAATGCACTTGCTTTGGCATGTGGTTATAATATTTCTACTAATAAATATGGTGTTGTTTATATGCAAAATTCAGGACTAGGAAATATTATTAATCCATTATTGTCACTTGCAGATGAAAAAGTATATAAAATTCCAGTGCTATTTATAATAGGATATAGAGGAGAGCCCAATATATATGATGAACCACAACATATTAAACAAGGAGAATTAACATTACCATTATTAGATACTTTGGGTATCAAATACTGTATTTTAAATGAAGAATATGAAACTCAAATAGAAAATTGTTATGAATATATAAGTCAACATAATAAATCTATTGCACTGATAGTAAAAAGAAATACTTTTTTGAAATATGATAAGGAAATTAATAATAAAAATAATAACTCGTTAACAAGAGAAGATGTACTTGATATTATAATAAATAATATAGGTGATAAAGATTTTATAGTTTCAACTACAGGAAAAACATCAAGAGAAATATTTGAAATAAGGGAAAAATACAATATGCAACATTCTAATGATTTTTTAACTGTTGGGTCCATGGGACATACATCTTCTTTAGCATTAGGAATTAGTTTATTTACTAAAAAAAATATATTTTGCATTGATGGTGATGGTTCAATGTTAATGCATTATGGAGGACTTGCAGTAGCAATTCAAAATGCAAATGACAATTTTAAATATATTCTTATAAATAATGGATGTCATGAATCAGTAGGAAAACAACCTACAATAGCATATCAAATTGACATTCCTAAGATCCTTTCTGGTTTTGGATTTAGAAAGACAATTACAATAAATGAAAAAAAAGAATTAATTGAAGGATTAACTGAAATTAGAAGCAAAGGGAAAACGGCACTTATTATTAATACAAATGATAAATCAAGAAAAAATTTAGGAAGGCCAACAATATCTCCAAAAGAAAATAAATTAGAATTTCAGAATAAACTAAAAAAAGATTAGTAAGGATAATATGCTTGAATGATTTTGAACAAAATGAGAAAGGAATGATATATAATGAAAGCTATAATTTTTAATTCTGGATTAGGTAGAAGAATGGGAAATCTTACAAAAAATAAACCAAAGTGTATGATGGAATTATATAATGGTGAAACAATTTTTGAAAGACAAATAAGAATATTAAGTAAATGTGGTATAAATAAATTTATAATAACAACAGGACCTTATAAGGAACAATTGATAAAAATAACCAAAAAATATCCAAATTTATTTTTTTCATTTGTGAATAATCCAGAATATATGAACACAAATTATATTGTATCAATGAATTATGCTTATGACCTTTTAGATGATGATGTTTTACTATTACATGGAGACTTGGTTTTTAATATGAATTTAATAAAAAAGATTTTGAGTGATAATAGAAAATCTATTTGTCTATTTAATGAAACAAAGATATTGCCAGAGAAAGATTTTAAAGGAAGGTTTATAGGAAATGTTTTAAAAGAAGTTTCAATATCGATATTTGAGGAAAATTGTTATGCTTTTCAACCATTATATAAACTAAGTAAAGATGATATATTTAAATGGAAAAATAAGGCTTTTGATTTTGTTAGGGATGGGAAAGTAAATGTGTATGCTGAGGATGCATTAAATGAAATTATTAATAATATGAGTATACATGGCATATCATATAAAGATGATTATATAGAAGAAATAGATAATGAAGAAGATTATAATAGAGTTTCTTCGGAAATTAAATATTTTGATTATAAAGAGCAGAATATAGAGGTAACTAATAATTATATAGAGAAATTAAAAAAGCATATAGATGTAAAAGAGAAAATTTTTATTGTAAGTAGTAAAAGTTTTGTCGAAAAAATAACTAATGATTTAAGTGAGTATGATATAACTATTTTTAGTGAATATTCTCCAAATCCTAAATATGAAGAAATAAAAAAAGGCTTAAATTTATTTAAAAAGAAAAATTATAAAAAAATTATATCTTTAGGAGGAGGAAGTACAATAGATGTTGCAAAGTGCATAAAAATATTTTCCAATATGAATAGTGAATTAGACTTTTTAGAAAATAAATATATATATAATAATATAGAACATATTGCTATACCTACTACGGCAGGTACAGGTAGTGAATCCACGCAAATTGCAGTAATGTATTATAAAAATGAAAAGGTTTCGATAGACCATGGTTCTATTTTACCCAATACTGCAATATTAGATTACTCTTTACTAAAAACATTACCAAATAAAGAAAAGAAGTCTACATTACTAGATTCATTAAGTCAGGCTATTGAATCTTATTGGGCAAATAAAGCAACAATTGAAAGTAGATTTTATGCAAAAAATTGTATATCTTTAATTCTAGATAATTATGAGAAATATTTAAAGAATGACGAAAGTTGTTATAGAAATATTCTTATAGCTTCAAATTATAGTGGAAAGGCTATAAATATTTCTAGGACAACAGCTCCACATGCATTAAGTTATAAATTAACGACATTATATAATATTAGTCATGGTTATGCAGTGGCAATATGTTTAATTCCATGTTGGAAAAGGTTAGAAGAATTATCAGATAAAGATATAAAATTAAAAAATATTTTAATGAGTTTGGCTTTAATATTAAACTGTAAGAATATTAAGGATTCAATAAGAAAGATTGAGAATATAATTAATTTATTTAAGTTACCTGAGATAAAAATTTCTCCAACTGAAATGGAGAATATGGTTAAATGTGTAAATTTTGAAAGACTGAAAAATAATCCAGTTCAATTTAATGATGAGTGTATATATGAAATATATAAAGAAATATCAGTAAAAAAAAATCGATGATAAAATAAATCATCGATTTTTTAGAACGAATTAAAAGATATATCATATTAATCCTGTTCAACCTCCTTAAAAATATCACTTTCAAAAAACTCGGTGATAGTTATACCAAAACCTTCACAAATATGAAGTAAAGTATCTAATTTTATTAATTCGGTTCTTTTACTCATAAAAGCAGCTAATGTTGACATTGGTACTCCAGAAGACTTAAATAGACCCCATAGACTCATGCCAGTTTGTTTTTGATAAAATCTAATTCTATCTCTTACTGCATCTGACAAATACATAAAAATCACTCCTTATTAAAATGATATAGTCAAGTATAGCAAGAAAAATCCCGACATTAGTCTACCCAAATAGACTAGTAAATATTAAGATAAAATCAAAGAAATAAAAACAGAATAACTATATTTAAATAGACTAAAAAAAGCAAAATGAGTGATAAAATCTTATGCAATGTAAAATTTTAAACAAATTGCATAAAAAACTTGATTTTTAAATTATAAACTAATATAATATCAATAATAACAACAAGCAGAAACAAACGAAAGAAAAGTATAGGGGTGATAGAATGAGAAAAGCACTTCAAAATCAATCAACAATGGAAAGAAAATATAAAATAATTGGCGTGGATGATGAAGAAGGGATAGTAGACTCATTAAAAGTGCTTTTAGAAACATCAAATTATGAATTTGTAGGAATAACAAATCCACTAGAAGCAATTGAAAGAGTAAAACAAGAACACTTCGACTTAATGCTATTGGACTTTATGATGACACCTTTACATGGTGATGAGGTGGTAGAAGAAATAAGAAAATTTAATAAAGAATTATATATCATATTATTAACAGGACATAAAGACTTAGCACCACCTTTAGAAACAATAAAAAGATTAGATATACAGGGATATTGCGAGAAAAGTGATAAATTTGACCAGTTACTTCTATTAATCGAGTCAGGATTAAAATCAATAAAACAAATGGATGAAATAAAAAGAATAAATGGACAATTAGAAAATTCAAAAGAACAATTAGAACAATCTTATTTAGATATGATAGAAACTTTGAGGTATGCAGTAGAAGCAAAAGATTCATATACAAGAGGTCATTCAGATAGAGTATCAGAATATTCTGTATTAATCGGAGAAAAATTAGGATTACCAGAAGAACAAATAAAAATATTAAGAATTGGTGGATTATTCCACGATATTGGAAAAATTGGTATACCTGACAGAATTTTGCTAAAACCTGAGAAACTTTCAGATGATGAGTATTCTCAAATAAAAAACCATCCATCAATAGGAGCACATATTCTAAGCTCATCAGCAATATTTAAAAATATAATTCCAATAGTAAAACATCACCATGAAAGATATGATGGTAATGGATATCCATCAAGATTAAAAGGAGAAGAAATACCATATGTGGCTAGAATTGCGGCTGTTGCAGATACTTTTGATGCAATGACTAGTAGGAGAAGCTATAGAGGTCCGATAGATATTGAAAAAGTAAAAGAAGAGATAAAAAGATGTGAGGGAACTCAATTTGACCCACAAATAGCAGAAGTATTCCTTGAAATATTAAATAACAATTTCGATAAAATTCAGGAAATACAAGAAAAATATTAAAAATGTAAGATAGTAGAATATTATTAATATTTTACTATCTTACATTTTTATATTTTCATGCTTAGTCCAACTTTTTTGCGGTCGTGGTCAATTTTAATAACCTTAACTTTTACAATATCACCAACTGAAACCAAATCAGAAGGGTTTTTAATATAAGAATCACTCATTTCAGAAATATGAACAAGTCCATCATATTTAACACCAATATCGACAAAAGCACCAAAATCTATAACATTACGAACAGTACCAGTTAAGACCATACCTTCTGTTAAATCTTCAAATTTTAAAACATCACTACGAAGCACTGGTTTAGGCATATCTTCTCTTGGGTCACGCCCTGGTTTAGAAAGTTCTGCAATAATATCAGTTAAAGTCATTTCACCAATTCCAAGCTTTTCAGCAGTTTCGGCTATGTTAACAGATTTTAATTTTTCACGTAAAGAAATCAAATTATCTTTATCCTTTAAATCATCAACTTTAAAACCAAGAAGCTCAAGTAATTTTTCTGTTGGTTTGTAACTTTCTGGGTGAACAGCGGTATTTTCTAATGGATTAGTACCATCAGGAATTCTAATAAAACCAGCACATTGTTCAAATGCAACTTTTCCAAGCTTAGGAACTTTTAATAATTCTTTTCTTTCTTTTAATTTACCATTTTCATCTCTATATTTTACTATATTTTTAGCAATAGTATTATTAATACCAGAAACATAAGCAAGTAAAGATGGAGTGGCAGTATTTACATCAACACCAACTTTATTAACACTATCTTCAACAACACCTGTTAAGCTTTCTGATAAATTCTTTTGATTTACATCATGTTGATATTGTCCAACACCAATAGCTTTAGGGTCAATTTTTACAAGTTCTGCAAGTGGGTCCTGAAGTCTACGAGCAATTGAAATTGCACCTCTTATAGAAACATTTATATCTGGATATTCCTCAGTTGCAAGTTTAGAAGCAGAATATACAGAAGCACCAGCCTCACTAACTATAACATAACAGATTTCATGCTTAACCTCTTTTATCATATCAGAAACAAACATTTCAGATTCACGAGATGCAGTACCATTACCAATTGCAATCATATCAACATGGTCTTTTTCGATTAAATTTAATAAGGTCTTTTTAGCACCTTCAACATCATTCTGAGGAGCTGTAGGGTATACAGTAGAAGTATCTAAAACTTTCCCCGTTTCATCAATTACAGCAATTTTACAACCTGTTCTATATGCAGGGTCAAATCCCATAACAGTTTTCCCCTTAATAGGAGCACCAAGCAATAATTGTTTTGCATTTTGCCCAAATACTTTAATTGCTTTTTCTTCAGCTTTTTCAGTTAAATCTGAACGAATTTCTCTTTCTATAGAAGGTTCAATTAATCTTTTAAAAGAATCTAAAATTGTGTCTTTTAACATATCTGTAAATTGAGTGTTTCCATGAATAATATCTCGTTCAATATAATAAAAAATTTTATCTTCTGGTTTGCTAATAGAAACTTTTATAAAATCTTCTTTTTCTCCTCTGTTAATAGCCAAAATTCTGTGACTAGGAAGTTTACAAACTAATTCTGTAAAGTCGTAATACATTTCATAATTTGATTTTTCATCAGCATTTGAAGCTTTTGTAACAATACTTCCTTCATGATAACATACTTTTTTTATATATTTTCTGTATTTAGCATTATCGGAAATGTTTTCGGCAATGATATCTAAAGCTCCTTGAATTGCATCTTCAGCAGTTGCAACTACTTTATCTTTGTTTGACTTGTCTTCTTCTGATAAAGAATCAATATTTACATATTCAACTGCCAATTCTTCAATTGGAGTCTTTTCTTCTTGAGCAATAATTATTTCAGCTAAAGGTTCTAAGCCTTTGCTTCTTGCTACTGTAGCTCTTGTTTTTTTCTTTTGTTTAAAAGGTCTGTATAAATCTTCTACTTCTGCAAGTGTTTCAGCAGAGGCTATGGCAATAGTCAATTCATCTGTTAATTTACCTTGTTCATTTATAGAATTTATAACTTCTCCTTTACGAGTTTCAAGATTTCTTAAATAATTTAATCTTTCACCTAAATCTCTTAAGATTTCGTCACTTAAACCACCAGTAGCTTCTTTTCTATAACGGGCTATGAAGGGTATAGTATTCCCTTCGTCAATTAATTTTACTGCATTTTCTACTTGGGTGGGTTTTACATTCAATTCTTGTGCGATTTTGTTTATAATTTTTTCCATAAGTTTTTTCCTTTCATTTAATCTTTACAAATTATACATACAAATTTCAAAAAAATCAAGTCAAAAATCATTGACAAAAAAGTATATAAAAATTATAATACAGAGTGGTAAATTATAAAAAACAACAAAATGGGAATAATAAAAAATGGAGGTAAAAAATATGGATTTTGAACAATGGAATAGTTTTGAAAAAGGAGAATGGAAAAGACAAATAGATGTAAGAAATTTTATACAAAAGAATTATACACCATATGTAGGAGATTCAAGCTTTTTAACAGGAACAACAGAAAAAACAAAAAAACTATGGGATGAAGTATTAGAACTATACAAAAAAGAACATGATGCACAAGGTGGAGTATTAGATATAGACACAAAAACAATATCAACAGTATCAGCACATGAAGCTGGATATATAGATAAAGACTTAGAAGAAATAGTAGGATTACAAACAGA
>CAKPKI010000010.1 GCA_934167135.1 uncultured Clostridia bacterium | reverse complement strand
CTTTTAAATCTACCAATTCTAATACTTCTTCAATTCTTTTTTCATCTATATTTCTAATTCTGGCATGAAGCCTTAAATTGTCTATTCCTGACATATATTTGTACAAATCTGGATTTTCTACTATTGCTCCTATAAATTCCATTGCTTTTTCAAATTCTTTTTTTGTGTCATATCCATTTACTTTTATCTCGCCAGAATCATTGCTTAAAAGTCTTAATATCATTTTTATTGTAGTTGTTTTTCCAGAACCATTTGGTCCTAAAAAACCATATATTTCTCCTTCCTGAACTTCTAGATTCAGGTTATCTATAACTTTTCTTTTTCCAAAAAATTTGCTTACATTTTTTAGTTCTAATACTGTATTACCCATTTTTTATTCTCCTTTAATATCCAATTTCTCTTTCTAAACCATTATAATAACTCATATTATCATTAAATTGTAAATTAGCATATACAACTTTCCATTTTCCATCTACTTTCTTAACTACTATTTCGTCATTACCAGCTGTAAACTCATTATCACTGTTATATTCTTGCATTCCATCACTGTTTTTTATTGTTTCTTTGACCTTATCTATTAAGTTTACTGTAACTTGATCTTTTTCGAATTGATAACTTAATATATTCAAAATCTTTCTTGATAATTGTGTTCTTACTTGTGTTTCATTATATCCATCTATTAAATTATTTTCTAAAATCTTTGCTTGTATATTTATTGCTTCTTGATTATCAATCATTATATTTGCTAATTCTTTTTTCATCTGGTTTATGTATTCTGCTACTTTCTCTTCTGGTATTTCCGTTTGTGTAGTTTGAATTTCTTGTGGTAATACAGAATATTTATCTGTAAGTTCTATAAAATCCTCACATGCTTTTTTTATTTCTGTTTTATCATTTTTTCTTAGTTTTTCTATATTATTATAATACAGTATTAGTATTATTAATAATATTATTGTTAATATTAATCCTTTATTTATTTTTTTCAATTTTTTCATTTTTATCCCCTTTCTACATACATCATTTATCCATTCTTTATTTCTAGTATATCTGCATCTTTTTTTAGATTTGGTCCTAAAAATTCATAACAATTTTTATTCACTTTCATTGCAGTTATTCCAATTTCTTTGTCTTCTCTAAGTCTTCCACTTGCATATTTTATTATAATTGGTTTGTTTTCTACTGCTTCTTTTACAACTTCTTTATCATCCCTCATTTGTGAAGATGCAAAATACAGTATTTGTCCTGTTATTTTTAGCCCCGACATTAGTAGTTCTTTGTCTTCTAATAAATTTTCTTGTACATAACAATATGTCCATCCTACTTTGCTAACAGAGTCATATACTACTTGTCTATCTCCTTTTAGTCTATCACTTGCAAATTCTAGTGCTTCTGGATTATTATGTATTGCTTCTAATACTACATCTTTGTCGTTTCTTAATTCTTCACTTGCAAATTCTAATAGTGCTCCTTCTTTTTTTACATTTTCTATTACATATTCTCTATTTTCTGCATTTTGTTTCATTTTTGTTACTTCTATTCTTTCTGGCACTCTACTACCTCCCTTCTTTTAATTTTTTAACTACCTTTTTTAATATGGTCTAATTATACCATTATAATTTTATTTTTACTATATATTTTTATTAATTCTTTCTTAAAAAGTTATTGGCTAATGTTTTGATAAAATTCTCAAAAGAAAGCCTTGAAATATAAATTTAAAATTATGTTGACAAATATTACAAATCATGATAAAATGCTCACTATTATAACAATTGAATCTATAAATACCGCATTTATAAACACAAGGAGGTAAAACTTATGGAAAAACGGTATGAAGAAATTTTGCTCAAACTTGAAGCAGAAAAAGGAATCTATTTCGAGATTCCAAATGAAACAAACAATGAGTTAGTTATTAAAGCTCATATTGATCACAAACAATACTGCATGGAAAACTGTTCAAACAGTCCAATGCAATCCACTGAATCAAATGGTTTCACATTTCTTATCACAGACATTAGTGCGTCAAGAAATTATGCCAATCCTCCAATTCCACCAAAATACAGATATATTCGTGGAAAATGGAATAGTGGTTTTGTAATTGAAAGATTATGTGATGAAAGCCAATTTGTTTGGGTTCCAGTTGGATTTTTAGAACCAAACGGAACAATTGATGATGTATCGTTTAACCAACAATTTGGGAGACGAACTTTTGGAAAAGATATCCAATTTGGAAAATATGAATATGAAGAAAAATTAAGTTCCAAGCAACAAGAAAGTGTTAAAAAATATGGAGGATTTTATCTTTCAAGATTCAGCATATCTCAAAACGCCAGAACAGGCAGGTATGAATCAAAGCGAGGTCAAGTGCCTTGTATCGTAACTTTTCGTGAAGCCTTACGTATTGCAGATTATTTTGAGTATTCTACTTCACCAGTAGTTAGCAGTCATTTAACATTTGGAGCCGAATATGACTCCACACTTGAGTGGCTTATTGAATCAAAGGTAAAAACACTAAGGGAAATCACGGATTATTCTTTAGATTGGGGAAATTCCGATCGTAACGAACATAATACTGGTGCTATTATAACTGGTTCAAGTGAAAGTTTTTGCACCAATGAAATATACGATTTGTCCGGAAATGTTAAAGAATGGACACAGGAAACATATTGTTCTGGTACAAATTATTCTTCCATTATTAAGCGAGGTTGTTCTTATAATTCTTCATCTGATGTTGCGTATAGAGAAAAATGTGGAGTCGATGAGTTAGCTGGCTTCCGGATAGCTTTATACTTAGAACCATAGTCACAAATTTTATTTTCCAAAAAACAGTTTGTTGCAAAATTGGAAGGCAGACTTCAATGAAGTCTGCCTTTTTTTATATAATCAATTACACTGCAAAATTGATACCTCTGCAAGTTCAACAACAGTTGGTATTCCCAAAGCCACAACAGGTATCCCTAATGTCTCCTGACTAATTTCTTGTCTTGTATTTCCCACACCAGCACCAGGAACTATTCCTGTATCAGAAATTTGAATTGTACTGCTTATCCTATCAATACTTCTCGATGCTAATGCATCTATTACAATCAACAGTTTAGGATGAATATTATCTACAATACCTTTTAATATTTCTACTGTTTCTATTCCTGTAGTTCCTAAAACACCTGGAGATATTGCACTAACTGGTCTTGTATCTTCATCAACATATTGTGGTAAATATTTTATAATATGTCTTGTAACATCAATCTCATTTATTACCTTTGGACCTAATGCGTCTGGTGTTACATATATATTTCCCAATCCTACTACTAATATATCTCCTTGTTTATCTGTATGAATATCTATTATTTTTTTTAGTTCTTCTGCAACAATATCCGAAGCTTTTTGTATATCTTCCTCTTCTGCCAATTTCAATTTTTTTACATCAACTGTTACATAATTTCCAATTGGTTTCCCTATTGCTTTTTCTCCATTCGAATTAGTAATTTTAACTCTTGTTACTTTAAGATTTTCATTTATTTCTTCTTCTGTACTCTCAACTCCATCAATTTGTTTTAAATTATTTGCTTTTTTATAAATATCTCTTCTTTCTAGTGCTAAATCAGTTCTAAAATTATACATAGCAAAAACCTCCTCTTAAAAGTACTATTAGTATTTCTAAGTTTGAGGTTCTTATTCACCTTATTTTTTTATATCTACTTTTATATGCACATCTCTAAGTTGATCTTTATTTACATTTCCAGGAGCTCCCATCATTAAATCCTCTGCTTTACTATTTAATGGAAATGCAATAACTTCTTTTATACTTTCTGAGTCAGTTAATAACATTAATATTCTGTCAACTCCAGGTGCAATTCCTGCATGTGGTGGTGCACCAAATTGGAAAGCTGTATATAATGCACCAAATTTTGTTTTCACTTCATCTTCTGTATACCCAGCCATTTCAAAGGCTTTAATCATAATATTAATATCATGATTTCTTACCGCTCCAGAAGATAATTCTATTCCGTTACATACCAAATCATATTGATAAGCTAAAATTTCTAATGGATTTTGATTTTCTAATGCTTCTAATCCTCCTTGTGGCATAGAAAATGGATTATGACTAAATTGTATTTTATCATGTTCATCTATTTCAAACATTGGGAAATCTACTATCCAACAAAATTCAAATTTACTATTATCTATTAAATCTAGTCTTCTAGCAAGTTCTGTTCTAATTTGTCCAGCTAATTCTGTTGCTCTTTTCTCATTATCAGCAATGAAGAATATTGTATCATCTTTTTGTAAATCTGCAATTTTTATTAAATCTTTCTTCAATTCATCTGGAATAAATTTATCTATTGGCCCTTTAAAAGATAAATCTGCTTGAACTTCTAAATATCCAAGTCCTCCCATTCCTATTGACATAGCATAATCTAACATTTTTTCGTGAAATCCTTTTGACATATGTCCATTTACTTTAATTGCTCTTACTGTTCTATTTATAAATGGTTTAAATGTACACTTATTAAAGAATTCTGACAAATCAATTATAAATAATGGATTTCTTAAGTCAGGTTTATCTGAACCATATTTAATCATCGCTTCTTTATATGTTATTCTTTTAAATGGTGCTTCAGAAATTGTTTTATTAGAAAATTTCTTAAATGTGTTATATATAACTGGTTCTATTGCACTAAATACATCTTCTTGAGTTGCAAAACTCATTTCCATATCTAATTGATAAAATTCTCCTGGTGCCCTATCTGCTCTAGCGTCTTCATCCCTAAAACAAGGTGCTATTTGGAAATATTTATCTATTCCAGAAACCATAAGCAATTGTTTAAATTGTTGTGGTGCTTGTGGTAATGCATAAAATTTTCCTGGGTGTAAACGACTTGGAACCAAATAGTCTCTTGCTCCTTCAGGTGATGAACTTGTTAGTATTGGTGTTTGAACTTCTAAAAAACCTTGTTCCACCATTTGACTTCTTAAATATTGTATAACATTTGCTCTTATTTTTAGATTATTCTTTAATTTTTCATTTCTTAAATCTAAAAATCTATATTTAAGTCTTAAATCTTCACGAACATCTTGATTTTCGTTTACTTCAAATGGTAAATTTTTTGTTCTTTTTCCTAATATTTTAATCTCCTCTATACGAATTTCTACAAATCCTGTTTTTATTTTTGTATTAATAGTTTCTTCATCACGTTTACGAACTGTTCCATATACTGTTACTGTTGATTCAATTGGAATATGAGATGCAAAGTCAACATCTTCACTTTTTCCTGATGTTACTACTTGTGTTATACCATACATATCTCTAATATCTAAAAATACCAATCCTCCAAAATCTCTGATTGTTTCTACCCATCCAGCAATTCTAACTTTTTTTCCTACATCTTCTAAACTTATTTCATTACAACTATGTGTTCTGTATTCATTCATATGATTCACTATCCTTTCTTTTTTATATATAACCAAAAAAATCGTTCCTACATTAATAAAATACTAATGTAGGGACGATTTTACTCGCGGTACCACCCGACTTGAAAATAAAATATTTTCCTCTTATTTATAATGCTCCAATGTGTTTCACTTTATTAGGTTGACCATAAAGGGCTTTCAGCCGATGACCCTTTTTCTCTTTTCGTTACTTCTAATAGCTTTGCATTGTACAAACGCATTTTCATTCTATTTAATTAAATTCTTACAATTCCTCCAAGAACTTTTTTGTCTAATCCTTGAGTAAATGTTTGTGCTCCACCTAATAGAACTACAATATCACCTTTTTCAAGAATTTCTTTTTCTTTTAATTTTTGGATTCCTTTTTCAACTGTTTCTTCAATTGTTTCTTCTCCTTCTACAAATACAGGAGTTACATTCCAAGCTAAAGCTAATTGATGGAATGTTCTCTTATTATCTGTTACAGCTAAGATTGGGCATCCAGCTCCAAGTCCTGATAATGTTCTAGCAGAATCACCTGTATGTGTATATACAACAATTGCATCTGCATTGAAGTTTTTAGCTGTTACACATGAAGAATAAGCAATTTTAGCTTCATCATCTGATAAATCTAAATATTCGTTTTTATCAAATCTTTTCCAGTAATGAATTTCTGGTTCAACTCTATTTGCAATTTTAACCATTGTTTCAACACATTCAACTGGATAATCACCTTGTGCACATTCTCCTGAAAGCATGATTGCACTTGTTCTATCATAAATAGCATTTGCTACATCACTTGCTTCTGCTCTTGTTGGTAGTGGTTGATGTGTCATTGATTCTAGCATTTGAGTTGCTGTTATTGCTGGTTTAAATAATTTATTAGCTGTTCTAATAATTCTCTTTTGAACAACTGGTGGTTCTGTAAAGTCTGTTTCTGTTGCCATATCACCACGAGCTATCATTTGAGCATCTGCTTCGTCAAGTATAGCATCTAAATTTGATAAACCTTCAACATTTTCTATTTTTGTAACGATTTGGATATCTTTTCCACCATTTTCGTCTAATACTTTTCTCACTTGTCTTATATCATCTAAGTTTCTAGCAAATGAAATTGCTACAAAATCATAGTCATGTTCACATGCTGTTTTTAAATCTGCTATATCTTTTTCTGCTAATCCTGGTAATCTGATTACAGTTCCTGGTAAGTTCATAGTTTTTCTACTTCCTAATCCATTTCCATGAACTACAGTTGTAACTATGTCTTTTCCTACAACTTCGTCTACTTTTAATTCTATTGCTCCATCATCTATTAGGATTTTTGTACCTGGTTGTACATCTTTGTATAATTCTTTGTATGTTACAGAAACTTTTTCTTCGTCTCCTGTAATATCTTCATTAACTAATGTAAATTTTTGACCATCTTTTAGTTCTATTTTTGTATTTTTTCCTGTATATAACATTCCTGTTCTAATTTCTGGTCCTTTCATGTCTAATAGTAATGCAATTGGTAAATCTTTTTCTTCTCTTAATTTGATTATTCTTTCTGTTTTTTCAGATTGTTCATCCCAACTTCCATGTGAATAATTTATTCTACATACATTTAATCCTGCATCAAATAATTCTTCTAATTTGTTTTCACTTGCTGGTCCAATTGTTCCTACTATTTTTGTTTTTCTTAATCTTTTCACTTTAAATTCCTCCTTGATTTTTACATTTATTGCTATTATACCTTTTTTTTCGATGATTTATACAATAGCTTTTTAGTCACTTGAATTTCAGCACAAAAACGCCCTTTCGGCGTTGTCGTCTTCTATTCTTCTACTTTTTTTGCTATTACTTCTTTTCCCTTATAATAACCACAGTTTGAACATACTCTGTGTGGCATTACTGGTTCATGACAATGTGAGCAAGTAGTATATTTAGGTTCTTCTACTTTCCATGTTGCTCTTTTTGAATGTGTTCTAGCTTTTGACCATCTTCTTTTTGGTTGTGCCATCTTAATCCCTCCTCGCATAAGATATATGTATATATCTGTTCATTTTTTACCTATTATATCATAATTTGAACAAGTTACACTAACTTTGTCACTCTAAAATTATACAAGCAATTTTCCAATTTGTCAACATTTTTTGAGAATTTTATGCAACTTTTATAAAAACCCTGAATACATTATATAATGAATAAAAAATTTTAATTACATGGAGGTCTTATATGTGTGGAATTGTTGGATTTGTAAATTACAAACAAAATATTTCTAAATATAAAAACATTTTAGCTAATATGAATAATTCTCTTTCTAGGCGTGGACCTGATGAAGAAGGATATTACATAAAAGAACATGTTGCTTTTGCCCATAAACGATTAATAGTTATAGACCCCACTGGAGGCAAACAACCTATGGTTACTAATGAAGCTAAATCTATTTCAGATTTTGCGATAACTTACAATGGCCAGTTATATAACACAAATGAACTACGACAAACTTTAAAAGAAAATGGTTTTACTTTTAACAGTTATTCTGATACTGAAGTACTACTAAAAAGTTATATTTTTTATGGAAAAGATGTTGTACATCATTTAAATGGTATTTTTGCGTTTGCAATATGGGATTCTAAAAATAATGAGCTTTTTATGGCAAGAGACCACTTTGGTGTTAAACCATTATTTTATACAATGCAAAACAATTCGTTTATTTTTGCTTCTGAAATTAAAGCTCTATTTCAATATCCTGGAGTTCAAAAGATAATAGATTCTCAAGGAATTTCGGAATTATTTGGAATCGGACCCGCACATACTCCTGGTACTACAATTTTTAATAATATTTTTGAATTAAAACCTGCAAATTTTGCTGTCTTTAATCGTTCTGGTTTTCACTTTGAAAATTATTGGAAATTAAAAAGTGCTCCACATATTGAAAATTTTGCTCAAACTTGTGACCATCTAGAATATCTTTTAAAAGATTCGATTACTAGGCAATTAATTTCTGATGTACCATTATGTACATTTTTATCTGGTGGATTAGATTCAAGTATAATTACAAAATATGCTTCTGACTATTGTTTTGAAAATAATTTACCACCATTAAATACTTATTCTATTGATTATGTTGATAATGATAAAAATTTTGTTAAGAGTGATTTTCAACCTAATTCAGATAATTACTATATTGATTTAATGGTAAATAAGTTGCATACCAATCATCATCCAATCATAATTGATACTCCTGAATTAGCTGAGTATTTGGAAGATGCTATGATAGCAAGAGATATGCCTGGAATGGCAGATATAGATTCCTCTCTTTTATTGTTTTGTAAATATGTTAAACCTCAATCAACTGTTGCTCTTACAGGAGAATGTGCTGATGAAATTTTTGGTGGGTATCCTTGGTTTTTCCGCCAAGATGCTCTTCAAAGTGGAACTTTTCCTTGGTCTATTGCTATTGATGAACGCCAAACTTTACTTAACCCTGGTATCGCCAGAAAGGTTAATTTGAAGGATTATATAAATTATAGATATTCTGAAAGCCTTGACCAAGTTGAAATTCTTGATAGTGATTCTTTAGAAACTGCTGAAAAAAGGAAAATTTCTTATCTTACTTTAAATTGGTTTATGCAAACTCTTCTAGATAGGTCTGATAGAATGGCAATGTATAATGGTTTTGAACTTCGTGTTCCTTTTTGTGACTATAGGTTGGCTCAATATGTTTGGAATATTCCTTGGGAAATTAAGGCTATTAATGGAAGAGAAAAAGGGTTGCTTCGCTATGTATCTCGTAAATTTTTACCACCTGAAATTGTGGATAGAAAAAAGAGCCCTTATCCAAAAACTCATAACCCAACATATCTTGCAAAAGTGAAATCAATGTTGTCAGATATTATGAAAAATCCTAATAAGCCTATTAATCAACTTTTAAATAGAGAATATATTTTGAATATCCTAGAAACTGACGGAAAAGCATTCTCTCGTCCTTGGTTTGGTCAATTGATGACTGGTCCTCAACTTATGGCTTATTTGTGTCAGGTTAATATGTGGCTTGAAAGGTATCAACCTAGAATTGAAATATAAGCAAAAAAGAGGTTCCTTTTAGAACTATATTGCAAAAAATAGAGTTCATTTAGGTTCCTCGTTTTTTATTTATTAAAATATTTATTTAATATTAATTCATACGCTTTTTTTACATCTTTCTCGTCAGTTACATTAATACCTGTATTTTTAATTTCTTTAAACATCTTATCTTTTGCACTATTAATTTCATCTAATGTTTTTCCTCCAAAGTCATCCATGTTTTCGTATTCAATTAGTACTCCTAAATTTTCAACATCTTGGAATGCATATTCTGCTTTATCATTACTATATACCGTTACTTTATATCTTACTCTTATAAGTTCTTCAAATTCTAAATGCTCAAATAAATCTTTGGCTTTTTCTAAATCACTACAATCTAAATTTATTTTTTGTTCTGATATAATGTCACCATTTTTATCAATTTCTTTATTTTTGTATGTTATCTTTTTTATTTCTTTATTTTCTAATTTTAGACTTCTTAATAATACAGAATTTTTTAAAATAGTTTGAATATTATCTTTATTTAATTCTTTTAGTTTTGATGTCATATATATATCATCTATTTTACTTTCTCTAATTTTTTTGAATCCTTGATTTTCTAATTTCCTTATAGCACTTTGCATATTTTCGTCTAATCTTACTGTTATTTCAATTTGTTTCATAATATAATCACTCCTTATTAAAATGATTATAAAACAAAAAAGGGAATTTTAAAAGTAAAATTCCCCTTTTTGTATTTTAAAATTTAATTTTAAATTTTTTCTATTGACTTAATAATAATTAATGTTTCAATTTCTCCATCAATATCACATACGACCTTCCTCCTAGTATTGTTCTGTCCTAAGTTGTTTTCTTACTCTAACAAGAATTTTTCCATAGTTATTTTGCCCATCATTATTAGGTCCACACCCCCAATAGTTTTCTTTAACCGTTGCCTCAACAAGTTCTGCATTACCAGTATCTAGAAGTTTTCTTAAAATATCTTCATTTTGTTTAAACTTAAAATATACTGCATCATACATTATATCTTGTTTTATTTCTTCCCAATCATTTCTTAAGTGAAGATTTCTATCTCTTCCAATTGTAGAAGCTATTTTAGGAGTTTCAGCATTGGCTATTTTTAATTTTACCTCAGGCTCAAAAAATTTTTGAGCCTGATAGTAATGTTCGGATGTTTTCCAATAAATACCATCTTTAAAGAAACCATGATTAGAATATGTTGCTAAATAGCCATATTCTCCAAATTCCTTATAAAATCTTATTGTTTTCATTTCAATCTTTCTCCTGGTACAAGATACATTGTTTTCAAATCCCTTGATGTGTAAATTTCATCTAAGTTATTTAACTGAATAATTTTTCTTTCAGCAACCTGTCCTCTAACACTTGCTGTATCATACATATTCAGTTTTTCAATAACAATGCTATTTCCATAGTCACAACTAAGTCTCCAAGCTACTCCTTCTTCTTTCATTTTACTATTATACATACCATAATTTCTCTCATGAATTGGAGTCAATGGCTCATTTTCTTTAGTTGTCAATCCTTTAAATTCATGAATTGCTCTTCCAAGATTGCAAATAATTCCTGTATCAATAGTAAATTCTACATCAAAGAAATTTTTCGCTGGATATCTCGCAATTTGAAGAGCTGAAATATATGCATTTACCATAGGCAAAATTTCCTCTGTCACATAAACATACTTATTCTGCTGTCCATTTGACTTGTACTTATTAGCAGTTCTTCTACAAATATTCAGCACATTATAAACATCTTCCCAAGTAGCATCTTCAAATTTATCCAAACTTTTCAATCCTTTAGTCTTTTTAAATTCAATGATACTATTTACCAAAAATCTTTCCAAGACCATATAACCAGAATTTTTTCTAATTTCTGTTCTTGGGTAAATGCACATACCATAGTTTCCATCTTCAGTTATACTCGGACTAATTGCATAATATTCACCATCATAGTTGCTCATAAGATAAATCTTTGCAATGTTATAATCCTGTAAACTTCCAATAATGAATTTATGGCATGTTCTTTTAAGCTGTTCAACTGTTTCAAATGATTCGTAAATTTCAATACTATAAAATTCTGTTGCTTCCTCAGTTAAAACAATCTGATGATTGAATGGATCCTTAATATGTGCTTCTCTCATTTCAACATTACACTGCTTAGAAATAAATAAGTAATTTCCTACACAAATAATTTTATGATTCAAGACTTCAGTTTCAAATACTCTTTCTATTTCAACCAAAGGCTTATATCTGATTTCCACACACATCTTTCTACTACCTGCACCACACAACTCATAATATGGCTTATATATTTCTAATAAATTAGCCATATCAAGAATATAATCAAACTGACTATATGTGGCATTTTTACTACACCATCCAATTTCATAAGGTGTAAAAGAGATTCTTACACCTCCAAGTCCGTTTTCATGGAGAAGATTAATTCTCTTATGCATATTATTCAGTTCTTCATTATATCTGCTATAACTAACAGTCGAAATTCTTGTTGTTACGCCTAATTCCTTGAATACAAGTCTGATAAATAAATCTAAATATGGATAATTTCCAATATCATTATCAAGATAGGGAAAAATTACTCCATTTCTGTGTTCATATCTATCATATGTTATCAGAGAATGATTTGCCTTGACCTGAGGGGATGCATACTTTAAAGCTGCAATAATGTTTCTTATTCTCCGTTCTTCCCAGAATTCAACTCTTGTATTAGCAGTTTTACTACAGATTTCACATGCGTTTAAACATCCAATCTGTGGCTGAAAATGTCTCATTTTTGAGAAAAATTCTTCAGGCATCTCTTTAAATTCCTTTATTAACTTTTCTCTTTCATCATAATCCTGCTTACAAAGTTCCACTTCATCTGTTAAAAGATACTTATTATTATTCATAATGTCTGCCTCTTTCTTTAATTGTTTCAAATAACTCTTTAACACTTTTATGAACATCTTTACTGTCGTTGTTAAAAACAATAGTTGGACTATTTTCCAAACTAAGAAAATAATCAATCAAGACCTGTTATAACAATAAACATACCAATCCCTCCATAAATTTTAATTAAAATATATGTTCATAAAATTTACATAAATAATTTTAGCATATATTTACAATAATTTCAAGTCTTTCTTTGTATTAATTTTAAATAACCCATTAACTATTAATTTTTTATTCTTTATTTTCTAATTTTAAACTTCTTAAAGAAAAATAGTGAACTAGAAAAATTATTTTCTGATTCACTATTTTTTTTACCTATTAATGTAAACAAAATACTTTATTTAATTTAATTCAATTACAAATTCACCTAAGTATTCGTTTACAACAACTATTTTGAAATTTTCTGAATAAAAATCCTTTTTTAAACTTTCAACGAAAGATTTTATAAAATCAGTTATGTACTTCTTTCCTTTATCATCCAACATCCACCAGGTTTTGTTTTCAAAATAATAGTCTTTTGTTTTTACTATTATTTCCTTATTTTGTTTTATTTCAAAATATCCATTTAGTACATAACAATTTTTGTAATCAACAGCTCTGCAAGGAGTAATTGAAAAATGGGTGCTTATATTTTTGCCTAATTTCATTTCATTTTTTTCAACATAACTCATTAATTCAGAAATCAAATAACTAACTTGCTCATTAATATAGAACGATTTGTCAGAATTAAGTTTATCAATTCTACTTTTAATTGGTAAGTATTCATTTCTAAACTTTTCTATTTTTTTTTCAATTTTTTTTATTTTCCATTTATATTCCTCATTATCCCGAGAATATTCCTCATAAATTTTTTTCGCAAGCTTTGATTTCTTATCTTTTAGTTCGTTTAATTTCTCTTCAATTTTCTCCTTACTTCTAATTTCACTGTTTCTTTTTAACTCCTCCTTTTTTATTTCAGCTTCTAGTTGTCTTTGTTTCTCCCGTAAATTTTCCACTTCTTCTTTGATTGACATAATAGGCCTCCTATTTACACACTTTTAAGTTACAGTGGTATTATACCACCCTCATCATATAAGTGTCAAACATAATTTTAATTTTTAAATTTGAGCTAATTTAAAGGGGATACATTGTATCCCCCCTTTTTTTTGTTTTTATTAAGTTAATTGTTACAGTTGATTTACACTTATCTTTCTCTGTACTGTAAAAATTTTTTCCTCGCCATTATTTTTTACCTGTATAAATGGATATCTATGATTAAAACTGCATCTCCAGAATTCCACTGTTGCTTTTTCTCCATCTCCAGATGTCTCTTCTATCGAAAAAGCCAATCTTCTATAATCTTCATCCAAATACTGGATGAGATATTCCTCTTCTGAAAATCCCAGTTTATCAAGTACCTCTGGTAAATCATTTAATGACAAGTTATATCTTGTCTTCAGAATATCTTCCCCTCTCCGTCTCAAGGTTAAATCATTTTCCTCTTTTGTCATTACAATTTTACCATTTCTTACATACATACTTCTACCTCCTGCCATTTGGCATGCTGATTTTTATATTTCTACGGTTTACATTAATATTATATATGCTTTTCCAGTTTTTGTCAAGTATTATGTAAAATTTTATAAATATTTTTTCAAAAACTTGCCAGTATAGCTTCTTTCATTCTTACAAATCTGTTCAGGAGTACCTATAGCAATAACTTCTCCACCAAAATCTCCACCTTCTGGTCCCAAATCTATAATATGGTCTGCTGTTTTTATTAAATCCAAATTATGCTCAATAACCACAATTGAATTTCCCGTATCTACAAGTCTTTGTAAAATATCAACTAATCTGTGTACATCCGCAATATGTAAACCAGTTGTAGGTTCATCCAAAATATACAAAGTTTTTCCTGTTGCTCGTTTTGACAATTCTGTTGCAAGTTTTACACGTTGTGCTTCTCCTCCTGATAATGTTGTTGACGGCTGTCCTAATTTAATATATCCAAGCCCAACATCATGTAAAGTTTGAATTTTATTTTTTATTTTCGGAATATTTTCAAAAAATTCCAATGCTTCTTCAACTGTCATATCAAGTACATCTGCAATGTTTTTTCCTTTATATTTTACCTCTAAAGTTTCTATATTATATCTTTTTCCCTTACATATCTCGCAAGGTACATATACATCTGGCAAGAAATGCATTTCAATTTTATGAACACCATCTCCATTACAACTTTCACATCTTCCACCTGAAACATTAAAACTAAATCTTCCTTTTGCATATCCACGCATTTTAGCTTCATTTGTTTCTGCAAATATATCTCTTATTAAATCAAACGCACCTGTATATGTTGCTGGGTTTGAACGCGGTGTTCTACCTATTGGAGATTGGTCAATATTAATAATTTTATCTATGTTGCTTAAACCTTTTATTTGTTTACATCTTCCTGGTTTTTCGCTTGCACCATTTAATTGTTGAGCTATGTTTTTATATAAAACCTCATTTACCAATGTACTTTTTCCTGAACCAGATACACCTGTAACACATGTAAATACTCCTAATGGAAATTTCACACTTATATTTTTTAGATTATTTTCTGTTGCTCCAACAACTTCAATGCACTTTTTATTTCCTTTTCTTCTTTTTTCTGGTACATGAATTTGTTTTCTACCACTTAAATAGTCTCCTGTAATTGAACCTTTTACTTGCTTAATTTCTTCTGCAGTTCCCTGTGCCATAACATTTCCACCATGTACACCAGCTCCTGGACCAATATCTATAATCTGGTCTGCTGAATACATTGTATCTTCATCATGTTCTACAACTATAAGTGTATTTCCCAAATCTCTTAGTTTTTTCAAAGTTGCAATTAACTTGTCATTATCTCTTTGATGAAGTCCAATACTTGGCTCGTCCAAAATATATAAAACTCCTGTTAGCCCTGAACCAATTTGAGTTGCTAAACGAATACGTTGTGCTTCTCCTCCGGATAGTGTTCCAGCACTTCTTGATAATGTTAAATACTCTAGTCCTACATCTATTAAAAATTGAAGCCTTGAATCTACTTCTTTTAAAATCATTTCTGCAATTATTTTTTGAGAATTAGTTAATTCTAGATTTCTCAAAAATTGTTGAATTTGCTTAATTGACATATCAGTTAATTCATTTATGTTTTTGTCTCCAATTTTAATACATAAAATTTCTTTTTTCAATCTTGCTCCATTACATTCATCACAGTGCATATTACTCATATACATTTCGTAAAAATCTCTCATTCCTTGAGATTTTGTTTCATTATGGCGTCTTTCTAATGTTGGTATTACACCTTCAAATGGTGCTGTAAATTTTCTCGTTCCAGCATATGATGAATATTCAAAATCTATTTCTTCATTTCCTGTTCCATAAAGAATTTTATCTATAAAATCTTTTGGTAAATCTTTTATTTTTTTGTTTTTTATATCAATACCATAATGTTTTCCAATGCTTTCAAAATACATTTTAGCCATTGTGTCGCCTTTTTTCATTGTGCTTGAACCAAATGCTTTTACACCATCATATAATGTTTTATTTTTATCTGGAATTATTAGGTCTTCATCCATTTTCATCAAATAGCCTATACCTGAACATTTTGGACATGCTCCATATGGATTATTAAATGAGAACATTCTTGGTGTTAATTCTGGAAAACTAAATCCACAATCTGAACATGCATAATTACAACTGTATAAAATTGTTTTATCTCCTACAACATCAATTAGAACTAAGTTTTCTGCATGTTTTAATGCTACTTCTATTGATTCTGTAAGTCTTGCAATAATATCTGGTTTTATGATTAATCTATCAACAACTATTTCTATTTCGTGTTTTTTCTTTTTGTCTAGTTTAATATCTTCCATATCTGCTAAATCATAAATTTCTCCATCTACTCTTACTCTTGCAAACCCTTCTTTTTGTAAATCTTCAAATAGCTTTGTGTATTCTCCTTTTCTACTTCTTACAACTGGTGCTAGAATTTGAATTCTAGTATCTTCTTTTAATTTCATTACATTATCTACAATTTGGTCTATTGATTGCTTTTCGATTTTTTTTCCACAGTTAGGACAATATGGTACTCCAACTCTTGCATATAAAAGACGTATATAATCATAAATCTCTGTAACTGTTCCTACTGTAGAACGTGGATTTTTTGATGTTGTTTTTTGGTCGATCGAGATTGCTGGTGATAGTCCTTCTATTGATTCTACATCTGGTTTTTCCATTAATCCTAAAAATTGTCTTGCATATGAAGATAAACTTTCTACATATCTTCTTTGTCCTTCTGCATATAGTGTATCAAATGCTAGTGAGGACTTTCCTGAACCTGAAAGTCCTGTTATTACTACTAGCTTGTCTCTTGGGATTTCTAAATTTATATTCTTTAAATTGTGCTCTTTTGCTCCTTTTATAATTATTTTGTCATTCATGCTTGTTCCCCCTTTTAGCAAAATTTTATACTGTCATTAGTAAAGTGCAACTCTAAATCCAATACTGTATCCAATATTATTATAATTTCTATGTGCACTTGTTGGATATTCTTTACCACTAGAAATACAACTTCCACCTCTGAAACTGCAAGGATTATTACTATCAGAAGAATATTCCAGTGTCCATTCCCCTAAATTTCCTGCTAAATCATATATTCCTTGTTTACTAAATGATTCACTAGCGCCTGTTGATAACAATATATTTAAAGCTGACGCTTTGGTTCCGTATGGTCCTATTTTCCAGTTGTTATCATCTGTTGTATATTTTGAATTAGTATTTGTTATATCCCATAAGTTATTATTGTAATTTCCCCAATTTGTACTATCAACTTTTAGTGTAGATAATTTAGCTCCTTTAGTTTCTAAATATTTTAATACTAAATCCCATTGTACACCAAACATTAAACTTGTTGTATAACTTCCTGATTGCATTCCTTTTGCTAATGTTTGAGCTTGTTTACATGTAACATAGTTGTATGGATATACATTTGGTTTTATTACAGGAATTTCTTTTGTTGGTTCTACTGTTGAAACAGATACTCTTGGTACATCTCCTTCAATTCCTGTTTCATATTTTCCTATATAAAATCCTCCATTTGTATATATGCTTTTTAACATTTTATGTTTTAGTTCTGTATATTGCTCTCTGCTTAATCCCGTTGCTTCATCTGAATAATATTCATCTTTATAGTTTATTCCATTTCTATATGTGTTTGTATATGTGTGTAAATCGTTTTCTATTAGTTGATATTCTTCATCTGTAAATGTTTCTATTTTTAATCCAGCAGTTGGATAAACCGCTTCAGTTTTAGGTACTTCTATCCATACATATTGATTTCCACTGCTGTCTTGTATAGTTAAACCATTTTCTAATGTTGTTCCTTCTACCTTGCTAAATCCTGTTGGTAAATATGTTCCTTCTTCTGTTACTGTTCCTCCTATTATTTCTTCATTTGCTTGATATGAGTCAATACTTAATGTAATACTCATTGCTGAAGTAACATTTGGATTGTCCATAAAGTATTTTCCTACTATATATCCCCATTCTGAATCTAAGTCATCATTATCTCCAGTCCAATTTGCTGTGACTTTTAAATATGCTTTTTCTTTTGATTTTACTTGTGCTGAATGTTCAATTTCCAATGTGAATGGAAATTTTGTTGTATCATTTATAATTTTTCCTTTTGAGATTATTTCTTCTGTATCTTGTTTTTCTTCTAAAACAGGCTTTTCTATATTAATATAGTTCTTTGTTGTTGGTTGATTTCCTTCTTGTACTAATTCGTATGAAACTCCTGCAATTGATATTGCTTGTATGTTATAGCTTAAATCTACCAACGCTTCTCCATTGTTTAATATGTCTACTGTTACTGTTTGCTCTTCCATTTGTGGGTATAGTGTTGTAAATTCAATACCTATTGGATTTTCTTTTTTTTCGTTTCCTATATAGTATTCCATATCCCATGCTGCTACATGTATATCTAAATGTGTATTTAGTATTTTTGAGTATGCAAACCATGCAAATGTTGTCATTATAAGAGTAAAAATGAATATTACATATTTCCTAAATCTGTTTTTTACATTAGATTTTCTATATTTACGTAATATATTTTTCACGTTTTACTTTTTTCTCCCTTCTTTGGTTTTCTAGTTTTTTCTTTTGTTCTTTTATATTTTACACTATTTTAATTATTATAGCAATAAAATTTAAAAAAGATTTGCTTTTTGTTAAATTTTGTGTTATAATATAAGTATATCAATTTTAGGAGGACAATGGGAATGAATGTGAATGTATTTGAAAACAAACAGACAACAGTAGTAGTAGAACGGGAAGGAGATTTCTTTAAGATTACGCGTTTAGATAATCAAAACGCATATCTTATGGTGAAAGCAGAAATGTTTCGAACTTCCATGTACAAATATGAAAGTGATTTCAAACATTTTCTTACAAAAAATATGCCTTCTGATGGAATTTGCGATGTGCTTCTTTCAAAAGAGGCAAGTGAGTTCATTAAAGATATTATTAATTTCAATAGAATTGAATTTTAGTAATATCACATTTTCTTTAGGTAAAGTCCCAAAGAAAGAGAGTAAAGTTAAAATTTTAGCTTTACTCTCTTTTTTATGTACATATCAATTTTATTACAACCAAACAAATAGCACCTGGCACCCCTAAAATGCCGAACCCAAATAGAAGTAAATATATTAAGTCCTATATGAAAACCAAAAGCCCCACCAAATAAATTAATAATCCAAATTAATATTCCACCAAGTATTGAATTAAAAATCAATTTTATAATTTTTTTTATTGGAATTATAAAAATTTTTCCAATTACAAACAACATACATATACATGATATAATTATAAGAATATTTAAGTTCACATTATCACCTCAACAATAAATAGTAGTAATTTCTACTACTATTATTATGTTTCATATAGGACAAATATTCTTTATCCAGCCATATTCTTTTTATTATACAATCTCATTTTCAATTCATCTACCCTACTAAGTTCTATTCCTTTAATTTTTGCTAATTTAATTAAATAATCTAATTTAGCTTGATGTGCTTTTATTTGATATGTGTAATAATCTATCAGCTCTTCTTCAGCATACTCAAAATTACATCTAGCAACTTCTAATATTTTCTTAGTATCAATAATAGTTTGTATTAATTCTATTTCCAAGTCTTTATCACTTTTCGTGCTAAGCAACTTATTTATAATATATTCTTCTTGCATAATACTCCTCCCAATTTGTATATTATTATTATATGCACAGTTACCTATATTATCCATATTTTGTCCATTTAAATACTAAATAATAAAATTCCTATTGATTGTATAACAAACAAATTCATCATATTAGACATTAGCAAATTATTAGTTGCTTCTATAACGCCAAGTATGTCATTTTGTGCATTTTTATGATGTTTTTGTGCTTCAAAAAATGTAATCAATTCTGGAATACTTGTAACAAAACCTAATACAATTCCTATAACTAATTCTGGTACATTAAATCTTCTACAAAGTATATCTAAAGTATTTCCTAATAAATCTCCTATAACAAATAATAAGATACCTGTTATTATTAAAACAACTATATTTTTTATAACACCAATTTTATTACCTTTTTTTGCCTCATTATTACCACTTATATTTTCATCTTCATTTACTTCTTCATTATCTAAATACAACTTATGAACACTATTATTAATCTTTTTAAATCCAAGATATAATATAATTAAAAATGGTATCATACCTAATTGAAATTCTGTTTTAATTACACTAAAAAGTATTGGTAAAATAATTGTTACAATAACCAAAATAATATCAATTTTTATAGCTTTATTTCTTAACTCTTTTTGATTGTTATTTAGTAAAATTGCTCCACTATACTGAATTAAATTTATTACATTTGAACTCAAAACATTATATATACTTGCTCCTACTAGTCCATTTAAACTAGCAGCACCTATAGTTAAAAGTTCTGGTACAGATGTTGCAATTCCAGCTATATCACCTACAGTTTTCGATTTCAAATTCAAATTCTCTGCTAAATCTCTTAGAGTTTTAACCAATATATATTTCGAAATCAAAACAATTAATACTGAATAAAATAGAAATTGTACAATTTCTATTAATAATTCCATAATACCATTCTCCCTTCTTTTTTATATCAATAATTTACTCTAATCTATTATTTACAAATTGTTCAAATTTTATTGCTATTTCTTTATTTTTGTTATATAATTGCTATATTAATTACACATTTAGAAAGGGATAGAAAAATGATTGATATAAAATTAATAAGAGAAAATCCAGAATTGGTAAAAGAAAATATAAGAAATAAATTTCAAGATCAAAAAATATGTTTAGTCGATGAAGTCTTAGAATTAGACAAAAAAAATAGAGAAGCAAAATTAAATGGAGACAATTTAAGAGCAGATAGAAAAAAAATAAGTGAACAAATTGGCCAACTAATGAAATCAGGACAAAAAGAAGAAGCAGAAAGTTTAAGACAAGAAGTTCAAAAAATAAATTCTGCACTTGAAGAAAATGAGGAACTTGAGGAAAAATATTCAGAAGAAATAAAAGCAAGAATGATGAAAATTCCTAACATTATGGATTCAAGTGTTCCTATTGGAAAAGACGATAGTGAAAATGTAGAAGTTGAAAAATTCGGAGAGCCCACTGTTCCATCATATGAAATTCCACATCATGCAGACATAATCAGTACTTTTAATGGACTAGATAAAGATAGTGCTGGAAGAACAAGTGGAATGGGATTTTATTATTTAATTGGTGATATTGCAAGATTACATGAAGCAATGCTTGCATATGCCAGAGATTACATGATAGACAATGGCTTTACTTATTGTATTCCACCTTTTATGATTCGTTCTGATGTAGTTACTGGTGTTATGAGCTTTGAAGAAATGGATGCAATGATGTACAAAATTGAAGGAGAAGACTTATATTTAATTGGTACTTCTGAACACTCAATGATAGGAAAATTCAAAAATCAAATAATTCAAAAATCTGATTTACCAATAACAATGACATCATATTCTCCTTGTTTTAGAAAAGAAATTGGTTCTCATGGTCTTGAAGAAAGAGGTTTATACCGTGTACATCAATTTGAAAAACAGGAAATGATAGTTCTTTGCGAACCAGAAGATTCTATGAATTGGTACAATAAAATGTGGAAATTAAGTGTTGATTTATTTAGAAATTTCAATGTTCCTGTTAGACAACTTGATTGTTGTTCAGGTGATTTGGCTGATTTAAAAGTAAAATCATGTGATATTGAAGCTTGGAGTCCTCGTCAAAAAAAATATTTTGAAGTTTGTAGTTGTTCTACATTAGGAGATGCACAAGCAAGACGTTTAGGTATTCGTGCAAAAGGTGAAAAAGGAAATTATTTTGTTCACACTTTAAACAATACTGTAGTTGCTACTCCTAGAGGTTTAATTGCAGTTATAGAAAATAATTATAATGAAGATGGAACTATTACTGTACCAGAAGTTTTAAGACCTTATATGGGTGGAAAAGAAAAATTAGTACCTGTAAAAAAATAAATATAATAATGAGAGGAAAATATTATGATAGTAAAAAATCCCAAATTTGAAATCTCTGCTGTAAGAGAAAATCAGTATCCAAAAAATGGATTGCCAGAGGTTGTATTAGTTGGAAAATCTAATGTTGGTAAATCTAGCTTTGTTAATACTATGATTAATAGAAAAAGACTGGCTCGCACAAGTAGTGAGCCAGGAAAAACCCGTCAATTAAATTTTTATAATATGGATGATAAATTTTATTTTGTTGATTTACCTGGTTATGGATATAGCAAAATGTCAAAACAAGAACAATTAAAAGTTGGGGAATTTATTGAACATTATCTAAAACATCGTCAAGAAATTTGCCTTATTATCTTTTTGGTTGACATTAGACATGACCCTACTTCTAATGATTTTTTAATGTATGACTATGTTATAAGAAGTGGACTACCTTGTATGATTTTAACTAATAAAGCTGATAAAATTGCTAAAACCAAAGTAGATGATGCTTCTAAAAATATTCAAAAACAACTTAATCCTATCGGAGATATTACAACTCTTCCATTTTCTTCTGAACGAAAAGTTTATAGTGACGAGGTTTGGAATATAATAGAAAAATATATTTAAATTTATATATACTAGTAATAAAAAATGGTGGTATAATATACCACCATTTTTTACTATTCTGCTTTTTTCTCTATTTTTGTTATTGCCTTTAATGCTTTAGGTCTTTCAAGAACTACAATATGCCCACACCCTTGGCATTTTAGTTTAAAATCAACACCCACTCTGGTTATCTCCCATAGTTTACTTCCACATGGATGTGGCTTTTTAGTTCTAACTATATCTCCAATGTTGTAATCCATATTGAATTCCTCCTTTTCATTTAGGCATTTATTTCTTTATAAGCTTTCGCTTATGTCATTAAGTTCTGTTCTACTATTTTAAATTTTTCTTAGCAACTTCAAAACGTTTAGCAATTCTAGCTTTTTCAAACACTTGCATAATTTCATACATATCAGGTGTATTAGTTCTAGAAGTTAATGCAACTCTTAATACAGTACTAACATCTCCTACATGTGCTTTATACATACCTGGATTTGCTTTAAATTCTTTTACTTCTTTAGCATATCCCATTTCTCCAGCAACTTCTTTTATCTTATCAAACCATGTTTGTTTATCATCATTTTCGTCATAGTATTTTTCAATATATAAATCTAATATTTTAGAGATATCTTCTTTATCTGAAATTGCTTGTTGATATGGATATGATTGTTCTTTTGCATAAAATTCAGAATCATACATATATTCAATGTTTTCTTTTACATCTGACCATTTTGCAATATCTTTTCTAGGCTTTTTGTTTCCTCTTTCAATACCGAAAATTTTCAAAGCATATTCTTTATCTTCTAATAATTCTGCAAGCTCATTATCATATTCTTTTGCCCATTCTAAAGCTTTTTCATATACATCTTCTGCTGTCATTTTAGATATTACTGTTTTGCCAATATCTAATAATTTTACCATATCAAATAATGCTCCACTTACACTCATTTTATTTAATTGGAAATCAAATTCTTCCATCTTTTTGTCTGGATTTGCTCTTCTCCAATTTTCGAATGTAGAGTTTGCAATATTTAATAAATATTCTTTTACAGCATCTGTTGGAACACCTTGTTCTTTATAATATGAAACAGCTGCTTCTGGATCTTTTCTCTTGCTCAATTTACGTTTTCCACCATTATCGTTTTTCATAATTGGTGAAATATGTGCATATTTAGGAGCTTTAAATCCCAACTCATGGAATAATTGTAAATGCAATGGGACTGATGATAACCATTCATCACTTCTAATAACATGAGTTGTGTGCATTAAGTGATCATCAACAGCATGTGCAAAGTGATATGTTGGAAGTCCATCTGCTTTTATTATTACTATATCTTGATCATTCTCTGGGAAATCTACATTTCCTTTTATAACATCTTTATGCTTGATTTTTCTGTCTTCTCTTCCTGGTGATTTAAATCTGATTATATATGGTTCTCCTGCTTTAATTTTTTCTGCCATTTCTTCAACAGATAAATTTCTACATTTGGCCCAAACCCCATAATATCCGGGTCTTACTTTAGCAGTTTCTTGTTTTTTACGCATTTCTTCTCCATCTTCTGTTGTACAAAAACATGGATATGCCTTTCCCTGTTCTAACATGTATTTAGCATATGCTTGATATATTTCTTTTCTTAAACTTTGTTTGTATGGTCCGTAATTTCCGATTTCCTCTGTGTCTGAAATCATTCCTTCATCTGGTGCCATATCAAAATCTTTTAAAGAATTTACTATTCCTGTTACTCCATTTTCTACTTCCCTTTTTTGGTCTGTATCTTCAACTCTTAAAAAGAACACTCCTCCTGTTTGTTCTGCAACAGTTCTTGCTACTAAGGCTTGATATAAACCTCCTATATGTACAAACCCAGTTGGGCTAGGAGCAAATCTTGTCACTATTGCTCCTTCTGGCAAGTTTCTTTCTGGGTATTTTTCTTCATAATATGATATTTCTTTCACATCAGGAAAGATTAAATTTGCTAAATCTTTGTAATCCATTTTTTCCTCCTTGTGTGACAACTATTTACTTTTTATACTTCCATAATAATTGGTATTATCATTGGATTTCTTTTTGTTTTAATAAATAAGTAGTCACGTAAATTTTCTTTAACAGTTGATTTTATAGTTGACCAATCACGAACTCCACGTTCTTCACATTTTGCAACTTCATGTCTTACAACACTTTTTACATCATCCATTAAGTTTTCTGATTCTCTAACATATACAAATCCTCTAGAAATTACATCTGGTCCAGCTACAACTTCTCCTGTTTGAGAATCCATCGTTAGCACAATAACTATTAAACCATCTTGTGCAAGATGTTGTCTATCTCTTAATACTATGTTTCCAACATCTCCAACTCCTAATCCGTCTACTAATACTCTTCCACTTGGTACTGAACCATTAAATTTTGCTTCTTCTTCATTCATTTCTAGAACTCTACCATTTGTTAACATGAATATATTATCTTTATCTATTCCCATTAATTCTGCTGTTTCTTGATGTGCTCTTAATTGTCTATATTCTCCATGAACTGGTATAAAATACTTTGGTTTTGCTAAAGCTAATATTAATTTTTGTTCTTCTTGGCAAGCATGTCCAGAAACATGTACATCTGCTAATGCACTATACACAAC